>CAZSQD010000039.1:0-13456 GCA_964608925.1 uncultured Kordia sp. | reverse complement strand
TCTATTTTTATCAAATGGTCTTGATGCTTTTTCTGGTGCCTCTTCATTAGTTGCGAAAACACCCAACCCATCAAAGCTCGCCATTGCATATTTATTTATTTCTTGAGCACCTCCACAAATTACGGTGTCTTGCAATCCATTTTTAATCATCAAAAAACCAACTCCTAATGAATGAGACCCACTAGCACAAGCTGCACTTATTGTAAAATTGACTCCTTTTAATTTAAATATGGTTGATAAATTCATAGTTACAGTAGAGTTCATGGCTTTAAAAATTGCCCCCGATCCTACCAAAGCGGTATCTTTCTTATCCCTCACAATATCTGTTGACTCTACTACCGATTTTGCCGTACTATCATTTCCATATAAAATACCTATTTCATTATTTTCTAAAAAAGAATCATCTATTTTGGCATTATCAAGCGCTTCTTTTGTAGCTACATACGCATACAAAGACTCATCAGCCATTGAGATGCGCTGACGCCTTGATAATTCTTTTTTTAAATTAGGAACTTCTACCATTCCCGTTAATCCTGAACGATAACCAAAATCTTTTCTATCTTGATCAAAAACAATTCCTGATTTTCCTTGATACAATGATTCTTTAACTTCTTGCAAATTTTTACCTATGCAAGAGTAAATACCCATACCCGTTATGACTACTCTATTACTCACTTATGAATAAATTCCTCCGTTAATATTTATAATTTCTCCTGTAATATATGAAGCTTTTTTTGACACTAAAAAAGATACTAAATCTGCCACTTCATCAGCTTCTCCAAAACGATTAGCAGGAATCATACGTTTTAACTCTTTTTCATCTAAATCTGCTGTCATATCTGATTTTATAAACCCTGGAGCTACTGCATTAACTGTGATTTTACGTTTTGCTACTTCTTGTGCCAATGCTTTAGTTACTGCCACAACAGCTCCTTTTGCTGCCGAATAATTAGTTTGACCCGCAGTCCCTTTTACTCCTGACACTGAAACCATATTTACAACTCTACCATATTTATTACGCAATAACTTTTGAATAAAATAATTGGTTACATTAAAGAACCCATTTAATGAGGTATTTATTACGTCATGCCAATCTTTTGAAGGCATCCACATAAATAATCCGTCACGTGTAATACCCGCATTATTAACAATAACTTCAACAATTGCTTCTGGATTTTTTTCTTCCCAAGCACTTAATGTTTTTTTAACACTATCAGCATCTGCTACGTTAAATTGTAAAATTTCTGCGGTATTACCGTTTGCCTCAACAATAGCTAATGTTTCTTTTGCTGCTGCTTGATTTGATTGGTAATTTATTAAAATATGGTAATCCGAATCTTGTGATAATTTATCACATATTGCTCTACCTATACCTCTTGACCCTCCTGTTACTAATGCACACTTCATTATTTAAAATCTTCTAACCTAATAAACCAAGTATTATTTAACACTTCGCCTTTTGTATTTATAAATCCCCAAGTTTTTTTATATTTTACTCGAGCCAAACCGTTAATAAAACCTTTTTCAACGTTTTTTTTAAACAAGCTTAACCCTCCAGTAGTAATTACATATTTCTGAGCAATTACGTCCTCTCCTTTTCTATTAATAAAACCCCATAGTTTTGCTGATTTTACTGGCGCTAAACCATCTTTACTAAACACCTCTGCATCTCTATACTGTAATGTTATTACCTCTTCTCCTATTTCATTTATATAACCCCATTTTTTAGCTACACAAACAGGTGCTAATCCATCAGAAAAGGCTCTTACCTTATCATACTTTGGAGCAATTACCCATTTACCTTGTGCATTAATAAAGCCAATTTTATCATCTTTTTTAGCATATGTTATTTTCCCTTCTTTAGAAAAATCCCATATTTTTTGAGCGCCAGTAATCGCTTTAAAAACACCGTTTACAATAATTCCATTAACCTCTCCTTTTCTAGCCACTACTATACCTTTATAAACATTTCCTAATGCTGTATAAACTGGTTTTACAAAATAATTTCCTTTTGCATCAACAAGTCCCCATTTATCATTTTCAAGAACTTTTGCATAGCCATTTCTAAATTTTTTAATTTTAGTAAATTTAGGCGTAACAATTGTTTTGCCATTTACATCAATAAAACCAACCTTGTCATCCTGTTTAATAAATGCTACACCATTTTTGAAATCATAAATTTTATCTGTAGTTACATTTTGTAAAACTTCTTGACCTGTATTATTAATATAATACCAACGTTTATTTTTTAACACAACTGCAATACCTGAACTAAAATTTTTCGCCTTATCAAATTGCGGCTCAATAACCCAATTTCCTTTCCGATCAATAAAACCCCATTTTTTACCTTCAACAGCAATTGCTAAATCTCCTGAAAAACTTTTAGCTACTTTAAATTTGGGTTGAATTACCCATTCTCCCTTTTTATTTATATAACCAAACTTTCCATCTATATTAGCTAAAGCTAATTCTTGTGCATTTGCTGAAAAAATAAAATTCAACAATAGCACCATTAATACCATTTTTTTCATAATTATTAATTTTCTGTGTTAATTAAAAAATCTTTCACGCTATTAATATATGGATACATTATTAAATCTTCCTTAAATACTGGAATTATTTTTCTAATATCATCATACATTTTTTTAGTTTCAGAAGAAACCTTACCTGAAAAACCTAACAAATCAATTGCCTGCACAATGGTTATCAACTCAATAGCTATTACTTCAAAGCTGTTTTCTATTACTTTTTTAGCAATTAAAGCTGAATTTGTCCCCATACTAACAATATCTTGATTGTCATTATTATTAGGTATACTATGCACATACATAGGGTTTGAAAGCATTTGGCTTTCTGCTGTTGTAGAGGTTGCTGTAAACTGTGACCCCTGCATTCCAAAATTTAGCCCCAAAGTACCTAGATTTACAAATGGCGTTAACTTATCATTTAATTTATGATTTAGTAAATAATTTAATTGACGTTCTGCTAACATGGTTAACTTGGTTACTACAATTTTCAATTTATCCATTTCTAAAGAAATATAATCTCCATGAAAATTACCTCCATGATAAACGTGCTCTTTCTCTACATTAATAATTGGATTATCATTTGCTGAATTTACTTCTTCAATCAATATTTTTTCAACATTTTCAACCGTATCAAAAACAGGTCCTAAAATTTGAGGCACACAACGTAAGGAATAATACTCCTGTACTTTTTCCTTGAAAACTTTTTCTTCATTTTTACCAGAATACAAATGTTCGTCTCTGCTTCTTGTTAAAGTACTATCTGCTAAGTGTTCTCGCATTAAACGAGCAATTTCTATTTGCCCCTTATGGCGTTTAGATGTATTTAACTCTACAGACAAATGATCATCATAAGCTTCTACAATTTCATTAATTGCTGATGAACACTTTACGGACCATTTTAATAATTTTTTAGCATAAATAGTATTTACAATACCAATACCTGTCATTACTGAAGTTCCATTCATTAAACCTAAACCTTCACGAAGTTTTACTTCTATAGGCTGTAGTCCTAATTCTTTAAAAACAGACATTGTTTCTCTACGTACTCCTTTATAAAAAACTTCTCCTTCTCCAATTAAAACTAATGCCAAATGTGCTAACTGAACTAAATCACCACTTGCACCTACACCACCATGTTCAAATATTAAAGGCGTTACATTTTTATTAATTAATGCTTCCATTAATTTAACTACAGATACATCTAAGCCAGAACATCCTAAACCTATAGTATTTAGTCTTGCTAACATTGCTGCTTTTACATATTTTTCCTCCAATGGATTTGCGGTTCCTGATGAGTGACTTCTAATTAAGTTATATTGTAACTGAATGGTATCTTTTTCATCAATTTTATATTGAGCCATCGGACCAAAACCAGTATTAACGCCATAAATAACTTTATTTGCTGAAAATTTCTTTAAAAAATCAAAACTTCGCTCTACTCTTTCTACAAAATTATTTGTCAACACTATTTGATTTTTTTTAATGATTACATTATAAAAATCTTCAAAACTTAAATTTTGATTAATTACTACCTTCATCTATACTATATAAACATTATATAATAATATATAATGTGATTATTTTTTTAACTGCAAATTTAAAAATTTTACCTAATTTTACACCATATTAATTCAATTATATTCCATAGAAATGAATAAAGAACTTGTAGATGTATTAATTATTGGTGCTGGACCATCTGGATGTGTTTCTGCTGCTCACTTAAAAAACAATGGTTTAAAAGTTAAAGTTATTGAAAAAACAAAGTTTCCCAGGTATGTTATTGGTGAAAGTTTATTACCAAAATGTATGGAGCATTTTGAAGAAGTTGGGTTACTTGACTGTTTGAAAAATATGAATTTTGAAGTAAAAAGTGGTGCACGTTTTATTAGAGGAAAAGAAATTTGCAATTTTGATTTTAGTAAAAAATTCTCTGAAGGGTGGGATTGGACTTGGCAAGTACCAAGAGATGAGTTTGATAATACATTGGCTCAAGAAATAATAAAAAAAGGAGTTGACTTACAATTTGAAACAGAAGTAATAAATGTTGAATTTAATGAAAATATTTCAACAACCACAATCAGAAATAAAAAAGGTGAAACCACAAAAGTTGAAGCCAAATTTGTTATTGATTCTAGTGGGTATGGTAGAGTTTTACCTCGTATTTTAAACCTTGACAAACCTTCTGAATTACCAAAACATTCCTCTATTTTTGCTCAAGTAAAAGATATAAAAAAACCTGAGGGGATTGAAGGTACTCTTATTTCATTTGATATTATCAACATTGAAGTTTGGTTTTGGATGATTCCGTTTTCTAACGGAAATACCAGTATTGGCTTCGTTGGACCTACTGATTTTATTAATTCTTTTACAGGTACTCCTACAGAACGATTAACTGAAATGATCAATCTTTCTGATTATTATTCTGAAAGATTTAAAGATGTACCTTTTATTTTTGAGCCTAAAATAATTCAAAATTTCTCTAAAGCTGTAAAACAATTATATGGTAAAGGGTATGCATTGACTGGTAATAGTGCAGAGTTTTTAGATCCTGTATTTTCATCTGGTGTTACTTTTGCCACAGAATCAGGTTTATTAGTTGCTAAATTAGCACTAAAAGAAATTAATGGTGAAATTGTAAATTGGGAAGCTGAATATGTAGACTACATTGCACAAGGGGTTTCTGTTTTTAAAACTTACGTAAACGAGTGGTATACTGGTAATTTACAAAAATTATTTTTTCACCAACCAGAAAACCCTGATGTAAAAGAAAAAATATGTGCCGTATTAGCAGGTTACGTTTGGGATAAAACCAACCCATTTGTAAAAAAACACAATAGAGTAATTAAATCAATGGCGCATTTAATTGATATGTAAGTCTTATTTTTAAAGGTACACCAACTAGTAAATAAAACTATCCTTCCAACAACTTCACTTTATGCAGTATCAACCCAGATGCGGGAGCAATATAGGTAATAGGAATTATTATTTCAGGATGGTTCAGTGAGGTTTTAATATTTTCAATAGTACACTCTCCTTTTCCTAATTGCACCAATTTTGCCATAATTAAACGAATTTGGTTGCGTTTAAATCCTGCACCGTTTACACGCAAAACATAACTTTTTTTAGGGAAAAAGTTAGCCGTATAAATGGTGTTTTCTACAATTTCACAAGTGGTAATTTCTCCTACTGTTTGTGTGGTTTCGGTAGGTTTATAAATATAGTTTCTAAAGTTATGTATTCCTTCAAATAGTGTTGCAGCTTCCTGCATTAATACAATATCTAAATTTTCAAAAAAACTCACCATAAATGGTGCTGCAAAAGGATGAATTTTCTCTCCAAAGGTAAATAAATACAAGTATTCCTTTACTTTTGGGTGTTGGATAATATTAAACTTTGCATCGGTTTTAACGATTGAAAGCACTTTAATATCTTGCGGTAAATTTAAATTAAATAATGGCAAAAACTCAGGAATATCCAAAGTGCCTTCATCAAAAAATAATTCAAAATACGATTGATTTACAGATACTTTTGCATCCGTACGTCCTGCTGCTAAAATTTTAAATTTTTTATGTTGCAATACATACGCTAACGTACGCTCAATCATGAGTTGTACCGTTTTTACATTGGGTTGTTTTTGCCAACCATGAAACCGAAACCCTAAATATTGTACCTCAACAATGTAAAACTGACGTTGCATTATTCTTCTATTGGAGGGTGTCCGTGAATTATTTCAAAATCTCTATCAAAATTATCACGTAAATACGCACGTAACTTTTTACGATAATCATCTTTTAACCAACTCACAAAATTATAAGTACTTTTACTTATACACTTGGTATAACGCGCAATACGATAATCAATATCTTCTCCTAACATTTTCGATAAGCCTAATGCATCATAAACATCTTCACTGTTTTCTATACATATTTTAGCGTGTTGCTCAATAGAACGTTCTAATACTACTTTTGAAGATTCGCCATTTTCTAATGACTCTATATATGTTTTTTTAACATCAAAATATACATCTGTAGATTTTGAAAACTCCGAACGCATTTCTTCAGGCATTTCATATTTAAAATTACCTTCCAGCTCTTCATCACTCAAAATATTATCTAAATAATAACTTGGTGATTTAAATATTTTCTGCCAATCTAAATCGGCACCCCACGGTCCAAAACGGTGTAAATTATTTCCTAAATCAATAATTGCAAAACGATCTTTATTTTTCAATATACGTGATCCTCTACCTATCATTTGATAGTATAAGGTTAATGATTTTGTAGCTCTGTTTAATATAATAGTATCAACCGTTGGCTCATCAAAACCAGTAGTTAAAATACTTACGGATGATAGTATTGCATTTGGCGTTTCCTTAAACCATTTTAATATGGCTGCACGTTCCTTTTTACTATTGGTATTATCTAAATGTGCAACAGCATAACCCGCTGCTTTAAAGGTGTCATATACATGTAATGATGTAGATATACCGTTATTAAAAATTAAAGTTTTCTTATTTTTTGAGTGTGTTTCATAAGAGTAAATAAGTTTACTCAACATGTCTTGATTGGTATATAAATCTTCCGATGATTTTACGGTATAATCACCATTTGCTCCTACTACTAAAGAAGTTAACCCTACATTATAACTAAAGGTTTCTGCACGTGCTAAAAATTCATTTAAAATTAAAGATTCTATCGTTTCTCCAACAATTAACTCATCATAATTGTCATTCATTGGTAATTTTACGTTGGAACTTAATGGTGTTGCCGTTACTCCTAATATAAATGATTTTTCAAAAAATTTGAATAATTTTGTAAACGAATTATAATGTGCTTCATCAATAATAACCAAACCAATATCCGAAATATCTAATTTACCATCTTGTAAACGATTATTTAAAGTTTCTACCATTGCTACAAAACAATCGTAATCTTTCTGATCCTCTAAATTTGCTTTACTATCAATTACCTTATTATACACTCCAAATTCAGTAAGCATACCAGATGTTTGCTTACACAACTCAATACGATGCGTCATAACTAACACCTTTTTTTTATGGTGCTTTAAATATTGCCTTACTATTTCCGAAAAAATTACCGTTTTACCACCACCTGTTGGTAGTTGATATAGTAAATGATAGTCCTCACGAGCAATTTCAAAACATTTAAATATTTTGTTAATGGCTCCTTTTTGGTAACTATAGAGGTCTTTACCTACTTTTCTTTCAGCTAATTCAGTGCTTGATATTGTGGACATGGCATTTTTTTAGTAGGGGCAAAAATACGTCCTTTTTAGGGTTTTACAAGAATTTTTGATGAGATTTTTTAATGAGATTTAAAGATATAAAAAGGAATTGTTAAAAATATTTATTTCACAAAGATACACTGAGTAAGCACAAAGCTACACAGAAAAGATAATAACAATATCACTTGAGTCCATAAATTAAGAGTTCTTAATTTCACTTTACCTCAATAATAGGTTATCACCCCTGCAATTAATGTAAAATTTTAAAAAGTAATTCTTTTAACAAATCTCCTTGTGGTAAATTGATTGCTCCTACTCCTTTACTTTTTAAATCGGCGTCACGTAATAAGGATATCACCTGACTTACTTTTTTCATAGGATAGTTTCTTGCTGCCACTTGATAATCTTTTACAAAAAACGGATTTACGCCTAATATTTTTGCTACAGCAAACTTACTTTTATCTGTTGCAGCATGATATTTTAACAGTTGCGCAAAAAAACTATACACTAATGAAATGGTTACAACCGTTGGATTATCTTTAGGGTTTTGTGCAAAATAATTAATAATACTATTTACTTTTAACACATTACGCTCCCCTATTGCACTACGCAATTCAAAATTATTATAATCTTTACTAATCCCAATGTTTTCTTCAATATGGGTTGCGGTAATTTCCGTACCTTGTGGTATTACGAGCTTTAATTTTTCTAATTCGTTATTAATTTTACCCAAATCCGTACCTAAAAACTCCACTAACATTTGTGCTGCTTTTGGCGAAATGGTATATTTTTTACCTGCTAAAACTTTACGTATCCAATCTGGCACTTGATTATCATACAAACGTTTACTTTCAAAAATAACCCCTGCTTTAGCAATGGCTTTATATATTTTTTTACGCTTATCTAATTTTTTATATTTATAACAAATTACTAAAATTGTAGTGGGTTGTGGGTTGGTAGCATAGTTTTCCAACTGGTCTATGGTTCTACTTAAATCTTGTGCTTCCTTTACAATAACCACTTGTTTTTCCGCCATCATAGGGTAGCGTTTTGCAGTATCAACAACATCTGCTATACTAACATCTCTACCGTATAAAATCATTTGATTAAAACCTTTTTCTTCTTCCGAAAGTACATTTTTTTCAATGTAAGATGAAATGGCGTCAATATAATAAGGTTCTTCACCCATTAAAAAATAAATAGGTTTGGCTTTACCATTTTTAATATCCGAAACTATTTCACGTACTTTATCCATTTGAAAAATTGCTTTAAAAACCGAAATAAATGTATATTTTTACCCTGTGCAAAAATTAAATTTTCATCCGTATCAATTCCGATTCAAAAATAGCGAAAATATCGTCAGTATTTTTGATGAAATCCGTAAAAAATTTATTGTACTCACTCCTGAAGAATGGGTACGTCAACATTGTGTGCGTTTTTTAATGGAAGAAAAGCAATATCCCAAGAGTTTAATTAACGTTGAAAAAGAAATAAAAATTAATGGTTTAAAAAAACGATATGATATTGTAGTTTTTAATAGTGATGGTAGTATTCATGTTTTAATTGAGTGTAAAGCTCCTAAAATTAGGATAACCCAAAAAACTTTTGATCAAATTGCACAATACAATTTACAGCTAAAAGCCAATTATTTAATGGTTACCAATGGTTTAAATCATTATTATTGTACAATGGATTTTAAACAAAATTGCTATCATTTTTTACAAGAAATACCTGCTTACAAATAATAAATTTATTACACTTATATGTTTTTCCATTTTAAGTTGTTACTTTTACCTTAAATCATAAATAAACAATGTCCGAAACTATTTTAACCTTAAAAGAAGCTGCTATTTTTCAGAAAGAAAATTTAGTATTATCAAATATCAATTTAACCATAAATAAAGGTGAATTTGTATATTTAATAGGTAAAACAGGTGCTGGGAAAAGTAGTTTTATGAAAACTTTGTATGCCGATTTACCACTTCAAAAAGGCGAAGGAAGCATTGTTGATTATGATTTAAATAATTTAAAAGAAAAGGAAATTCCGTTTTTAAGGCGAAAATTAGGAGTTGTTTTTCAAGACTTTAAATTATTAAGTGACCGTACCGTTTTTGATAATTTAGAATTTGTATTAAAAGCTACGGGTTGGAAAGATAAAAATGAACGTAAAGCAAAAATTGAAGACGTGCTAACTAAGGTAAGTATGCAAACTAAAGGGTTTAAATATCCACATCAAATATCTGGTGGTGAGCAACAACGTATTGCTATTGCAAGAGCTCTTTTAAATAATCCAGAACTTATTTTAGCGGATGAACCTACTGGTAATTTAGATCCACAAACCAGTATGGAAATTATGGAAGTTTTACGTGAAATTAATGCACAAGGCAATACCATTTTAATGGCTACTCATGATTATTCTATGATTATGCGTTATCCATCAAGAACGTTAAAATTAGAAGATCAAAAGTTATTTGAAGTGGTTTTGAAAAAGAGTTAGATTGCGGGGCAATAGCCAATATTTAAATAACATACGGCACCCTATCAACATATTTTATTTACACCAACTTATCAATAATTTTAGCAACAGGTAAAATAGCTGTTGTTTCAGAAATACTGGGTCCTGCAACCCAAACCGTTTTATAAGTTGCACTATTTGCAGCTTTAGTTACCGCATTCATGCCTATTGAAAAACGAATCATTTTCACCCATTTTTTTAACGATTTATTTTTATTGAGTACCGTTTCTATCCACGATTGTTTTGTCCCTATTTTTTGTACATACGGCGTATTAATTACTGTACAAGGTGTTCCAGATATTTTTTCAGTCATTACAATATCTGCTGCATTATAATCCACACATGCTTGTTTGTAAGCTTCTGAAACTTCTGATTCTATACTTGCAATAAACGGACTCCCTACCGATACACCTATTGCTCCATACGCTAGCATCTCCTCTACATTTACTTTTGTAGCAACACCTCCTGCCGAAATTACAGGTAAAGTAGTGTTTTCATTTAGTTCTCGTATTAATTTTTCTGGAGACAGGTTTCCTCTATGTCCACCAGCTTCGTTGTTTACCGCAATTAAGGCATCAGCATTTAAGCTGACTACTTTTTGCGCATGTTTTAAATTTACTACATCGCAAAAAACTTTAATTCCTACTTTATGGGCTGCTTTTATAGTGGTTTCCGGACTTCCAAGAGAAGTGATAATAAAATCAGCTCCTTCTTCACAAATTACTTTTAATTGCCCTTCAAATTTAGGATTTGACTTGCTTACTATTAAATTAAAACCAAACGCTCCATTACTTGTTTTTGCTGCTTTTAACTCTTGGCAAGCGGCACGTAACGCCTCTAAATTTCTATAGTTTAATGCGGGTATACAAGCCGCTACTCCATTTTGCATACCAGAAATAGTCATGGCTACATTAGACACTAAAAACATAGGTGCCATTATTATAGGGTGCTCAATATTTAAAACTTCTTGTAAAGTAGGTTTTTGCATAGTGTATTTATTTTTAATCGCGGGGCAATAGCCTATTCCGAAGTATCGGAAGGTTAATTCCCTAATAATTATCAGAACAAACTATTGCTCCAAGATTCAAAGATACAGAATTTTATTATGCATGCATAGAAAAAATAAACGAAAAGCATTCCTATCGCTCAAATATATAATTTCATTAATCTATCGCTCTGCTATTAAAAATATAGTGTCGATATTTTTAAATATAATACATCATATTGTAATTTATGTAAGTGACAATCAGCTACAAAAAAGGAATTCTATTATTTCTTTATGAAATAATAGAATTCCTTTTTTAATTATGCAGAGCTACCCGTATCTAGATTTACGAGCACCTTCACCCTTAAAAATATACTTTTAAATGATTTTTCCTAAAAAAAACCTTTAATTTACGATTAACTTTATTGTTGCAGATTTTTTTCCTGATTGTACTTTTATAAAGTACACACCCGATGTGTATTTTTCAATATCTAATATTGCCATATCTGTATCATTATAGTGCAACATACTAATTACCTTTCCTAAAACATCTACTATTTGCAAAGCAACCTCCGCATAAGTATCTCCAAATTTAATTGTAGAAATGCCATTACTTGGGTTTGGATAAACGCTAAATAACGAACCAAAAGTGTTCTGTTGAATACTTAACACAGTACACGCTGCATCATCATTCACAAATGTAGATGCAGCATCTTTAGATACCCAAGCAGCAGCATTCCAAGCAGCAACATCATCTACTAAAATACATGTTAAGTTTGGGGTAGTAGTCGTACTAAAATGAGTGAAATTTGTAGTATTACCATTTCTAACATCTAAACTTGTTAAATCATTCTGGTTTAACTCCAATCTAGTCAAGGCTATATTTACAGACACATCCATACTTGTTAAGCCACTATTAACACTATACAATCCAAACAAAGCTAGATTATTACTTACATCTAAAGTTGTTAGGTTATTATTCCCACAAACCAAATGAAGTAAAGCTGAATTACTGGACACATCTAAAGTAGTTAAGTCATTAAAATGAACCCACAACCATGTCAAGTTCACATTTTGGCTTACGTTTATAACTGATAAATTATTACCTGAAACCCACAATTTATCCAAGGCTATATTACTGGTTACATCTAAACTTGTTAATCCACTACGTCTAGCCTCAAAATAAGTCAAGTTTGGATTAGTTGACAAATCTAAAGCGCCTAAACTAGCATCGTTACAAGTCAAGCTAGTCAAGGCAGTAAAATCTTGAATACCTGTTAAATCACTTAAAAATGTATTAGCAGTAGGATAACTAGCAGGACTAGGGTTCGTTATAACTAGTGTTGTTATACCATTAATATTAGCAGTTGGCACCTGATTATCACCAGAGATGTCATCATAGGCGCTTAAAGCATTTTCAAAGTCAGTATTTGGAATAGTTGTATATTGGCTAAAACCAGATAATGTTATCATAAAACAGATAACAAAAAGTATTTTTTTTTTCATAATTTTTTTTAGTTATTTTTTTTAACTGACGCAAATGTAGTCATTATTTCCTCCGTTATTGAATTTGAATGACCAACAGTCATATTTGCTTAACCACGTAACTAATTAAACACTTTTTTGACCGTACAAAGCCACCGCCCCCCTACTTTCTGAACTGTTACTCCCAATACTAAAACTACTTCCTTTTGGTATAATTTTATAGTGATTTTGTTGGGTTTCCATTGTTTTAATAATCTCTTGAAAGGGCAACTTATTATTATCTAAAATAATGGTTTCCTTCTTTTTTATTTTTTTTGTAGATGTAGGCAAGAGCGGTAATATTTTTGTGCCCATAAAAACAAGCATATCAAATAAAATATTTTTACTAAATTTTTTTTGATAAAACATTTGCATTGCTCCATAAAAACGGGAAGCGTACTGCGCATTTTTTAAGGTACTTTCGCCTTTATAATGTATTACAGTAGTTGCGCCGTAATAGTAATTATTATAACCTGCTTGTATTATTTTGTAAGACAAATCAATATCTTCACCATACATAAAATAATCTTCATCAAAACCATTGGCTTCTAAGTATTTATCGCGTTGTATTAACATAAAAGCCCCTACTAATATATCAATATCTCCTTCTTCGTTTTCTCCAATATGTGTGTCGTAGTATTTTCCTTTGGTTTTATTAGA
>CAZSQD010000038.1:0-13610 GCA_964608925.1 uncultured Kordia sp. | reverse complement strand
TACCGTTTTCAAATTTAAAATTGAATTTTTCAATTTCTGGCGGCAAACACTGTTCGTCATTACACGCCATATATTCCAACTCTGAAAATACGGTTGCTGTAGCATCGGTAAATTTTAGTTTTTGTTTAAATATCGCTTTATTTGCAAAATAAGTGATGTCCTTTTTAAATACCTCTTCATAAGCAGTTTTACCTCTTCCTTCACGTGTTTTACCTGTTAGTTCATATCCAGATCCTGCATTTAAAAAACTTAAGGTTGACGCTACTGGACCGTCTTCTACTTTTTCTTTTGAATAAATATGCCATCCGCTGTCTAATTTTGCTTTGTAGAAAATATCAAACTCGTTATCGCCTATTTTTTTAATTTTAGTAGTCCATTTTACAGGGTTTTCAAATTTATCAGTACCACCTAAAGTAATCTTTTTAAGTGCCGTTTTTTTAACTACACCAAGTGTGGTAAATAAATCATTACTTGGTTCGGTTACAGTAGCAGTTGCTAAATTAAACTCTAATTTTTCCGATTCAAATAAACAACTGGTATCATTACAGGTTTGAAAAGAAACTTCTCCTAAAATTTTTGTTACCGTTGGATCTTTTAAAACAATACGCTGTACAAACGTAGCTTTATGGTCAAAATAGGTCATATCCATTTCAAAAATTTTATCAAAATGGGTGATGGATTTACTTTCGGCAGCGTCTTTTTGCGACAATTCAAAAGCTGTACCTACTTGCTCTTTATTGTAGATAAACTCTGTGGGTAATGCGCCTCCTTCTGGTAAATGTTGCGAATACAAATGCCAATGATTTTGTATTGCTGCATTGTAAATTAAATTGTACTCGGTATCTGATACTTTCTCGACAGATCCTTTCCATTTTACGGGATGTACAATTTGTGCTTGAGTGAAACTCAAACCAAACAATACGACTAATAAGGTGATAATTTTATTCATTGTGTTAGGTTAATTGGGTTGGTTGATATGTTATTTTTAATATATTTTTTGTACTATTACTGATAATAAACCTATTATCATTTCTTTTGTTTACTAACCAAATAATGTCATCCTTTGCATTGCAAAGTAACCACGTATTTTCTTTTTCGGTTAAGCTATATTTTTCATCTTTAAAATACTTACTCAATTTCTTTTTGCCTTTCATTCCAAACGGATAAAAAATATCTCCATTTTTCTTTTTACGTAATTTCAGCGGATATTTCACAGTATCTGCATCTATAAAAATGGTATTTTTTAAGGTAAAATCAGCTTTTATAACCTGGGTTAATTCCAATGTAATTGGATGCTTTACTTGGGTTACATTTTTAGCAATTTCTACCTCAAAATTAGCCAAATGTAAGTTAATTTTTGTTAATAGTAAACTATTTCTATCTTTTAATAAACGATGGGTTTTAGACACCAAAAATTTACCAGATTGCGCAGTCAATAAATCTGTTATATTATTCCATTCCGTAAACTGATAGAGTTTTAAAATATGATATAAATATACTTGCGGTTCTGCATATTTTTTTAACTTTGAAATATCAATTATCAATTGATTTTCTTGTTGTGTACATACTTCTTTTGCTACAATTTCTAAATGTGTTTGCAATACATTTTTCTCTGCTTTTAAATAGTTTAAATGCGCATTAACGGTATGTAACAGGTTTGGGTTTAACTCTTGCAAAACGGGTACTACTTGGTGACGTATTTTATTTCTTACGTATTTGGTAGATTGGTTGCTTTGATCTTCTCGCCAAGAAATTTGATTATCTATTGTAAATTGCTCTATATTATTACGAGTAAAAGGTAATAACGGACGTACAATATTGCCGTTAATTTCAGGAATTCCTGTTAACTGCTCTAAATTAGCTCCACGTGTTAAATTAATTAATACGGTTTCTAAATTATCATTAGCGTGATGTGCCGTTAGTACATATTGATACCCTTTTGTCTTTACCAATTTATCAAACCAATCATAACGCAACTCACGAGCTGCCATTTGAGTTGATAATTTATTTTTTGTTGCGTATGCATCCGTATCAAAAGAAGTAGTATGACAAGGTGTTTTTAGTGTTTCTGCTAATTTTTTAACAAATTCCTCATCTTTATCTGCATCTTCAAAACGTAATTTAAAATTACAATGTGCCAATGAAAAGTTTAATTTTAATGCTTTCAATAAATAAGCCAACACCACACTATCAATACCTCCAGAGATAGCTAATAGTATTTTACCTTCTTGTAAAAAAGGTAAATTTTGCTTAATATGTTTTTGAAATTGAATTAACATAGGGCAAATATAAGGAAAGTATTAAAAATTTAAAAGGTTTAAAATTACTGTAACGCTTCTCGCATTGCCTTTGCTTTTAGTAAACACTCATCATACTCCGCTACTGCATTGGATTTTGCAGTGATAGCACCTCCAACGGAATAGGATACATATTTTTCTGCTTCATTATATAAAATACTACGGATAATAACGTTGAAATCAAAATCATTATCAGGTGTAAAATAACCTACCGTACCTGAATACAAGCCTCTTTTTGTTTCTTCTACGCTTTCAATAATTTGCATTGCCGATACTTTTGGTGCTCCCGTCATACTGCCCATTGGGTAGGTGGTACGCAATACCTCAACCGGACTTTTATTCTGTTCTACCTCAGCCGTTACGGTACTTATCATTTGGTGCACTTGATCAAACGTATAAATTTTACATAATTCAGGAACTTTTACACTGCCTTTAGTAGCGGTTTTTGATAAATCATTACGTACTAAATCAACAATCATAATATTTTCCGATCGTTCTTTTTCATCTTGCTGTAACTCTTTTTTAATACGTTCATCTTCCAGTGCGTTTGCTGCTCGTTTTGCAGTGCCTTTTATAGGTTGGGATAGAATTTGAACTCCTTCCTTTTTAATATATCTTTCTGGAGAAGCGGATAATAAATACTTGCTCGCTAATTTTAAAAAGGTGGCAAATGGGGGTTTTGAAATACTATTGAGTTTTTTATAAACCGCTAACGGATTAATGACCGAATTTTCTGCATAAAATTCTTGACAGAAATTCATTTCATAAATATCACCTCTTTGTATATGTTGATGTATTTTCTTGAATTTATCAAAATAACTGTCTTTTGATATGCGTAGCTTAATTTTTACATCTGTTTCAACTTCTGAAAATTTTGTATTAATTTTTGTATTCTCAATTTCCGCCCAATCACCTTCTAACTCATCATCTACAAAATGTAAATAGTGTATTTCTAGCTGATTACCTTTAAATAGAAAAAGTTTTTTGGGTTGGAAAAAAAATAATTCTGGAAAATTTAAACCATCAACATTTTTAGAAGTAAGATTTTCAGTATCGTTTTTCAAATCGTACGTTAAATAGCCAAATAACCAGTCTTTTGTAGTTTCTTGGTATTCTTTTAATTTATCAAACGCATCAATACTATCAGTTTGTAAAATGGTAAATGCATCTACTGCTAAAACGGCATCATAATTACTGTATTGTTGCGGATATTGGTTAGAATCCAACCACACTACTTCACGGTATTGCTGACTCCATTGCAGTAACTTATTTTTGATTTGTTGAACTTGAGTAAGTTCTATTTTCTTGCAAATTCTCATGATTTTATCGCATTGCGAATAAACTTATTCACCCCAAAGGTTTGAGGTATTAACTTCATTTTATTACTTTCAATGTAATTAGAAGGAGGGCTATCTCCCCCACAATTAATTAGCTACTTCACTAATAAATTTGATACGGTACAAACGAATTTCTTCTTCATCATACTCTCCATCAAATTCTTCACAAGCTTCTGTAATTTTATCCGTTTCAGCTTCCATAAAATATTCGTGTATTTCTTCCTGCTGATCATCATCCATTAAATCTTCCAACCAATAATCAATATTTAATTTGGTGCCTGAATATACAATTTGTTCCATTTCCTTTATAAACTCATCCATTGTCATTCCTTTTGCGGCGGCAATATCATCTAAAGGTAATTTACGATCTACATTTTGAATAATATACAGTTTTAAAGCCGAGTTTACTCCTGTACTTTTTACTATAAAATCATCTGGTCTAAACACATCATGATCTTCTACATATCTTTCTATTAAAGCTACAAAATCTTTACCATATTTACGTGCTTTACCATCTCCTACACCATGAACATTTTTCATCTCATCAATAGTAATAGGATATTTTAACGACATATCTTCCAAAGAAGGATCTTGAAAAACCACAAATGGAGGAACTCCTAATTTTTTAGCAACTTTTTTACGTAAATCCTTCAGCATTTTCATTAACACCTCATCTGCTGCATTACCTCCTTTTTGCGCTACAATAACACTATCCATTGCACCTTCTGTGTACAAATGATCTTTGGTCATCATAAAACTCACTGGGTTTTTAATATACTCATTTCCTTTATCCGTTAAACGAATAACACCATATGTTTCAATGTCCTTACGAATGTATTTAGCTACCAATCCTTGACGTATTAACGCCATCCAATAATGATTTTCATGGTCTTTACCTGCTCCGAAAAATGGTTTTATATCGGTTTTATGTGAAGATAATAATGCGTTTTTTTGCCCCATAAGCGTACTCACAATATCTTTTGCTTTATAACGCTGTTTGGTTTGTTGAATAACATCTAATAAAATGGTCATCTCCTTTTGAGCTTCTTCTTGCTCTTTTGGGTTACGCATATTATCATCCATATCTCCACCGTCTCCAGTTTCATTATCAAAATCTTCTCCAAAATAATGTAATATGAACTTACGGCGAGACATTGATGTTTCTGAATAGGCTACAATTTCTTGCAATAAAGCATGCCCAACCTCCTGTTCCGCAACAGGTTTGTTTGCCATAAATTTTTCTAATTTTTCAATATCTTTATAGGCATAGTACGCCAAACAATGTCCTTCACCCCCATCTCTACCAGCTCTACCTGTTTCTTGATAATAGCTTTCTATACTTTTTGGTATATCATTATGTATTACAAAACGCACATCTGGCTTATCAATACCCATCCCAAAAGCTATTGTTGCAACCACTACATCAATATCTTCCATTAAAAACATATCTTGATGTTTTGCTCTGGTTTTAGTATCTAATCCTGCATGATAGGGTACTGCTTTTACACCATTTACTTGTAAAATTTGCGCTAACTCTTCTACTCGTTTTCTACTCAAACAATATACAATACCACTTTTACCTTCATTTTGTTTGACAAAACGAGTAATATCCGCATCTACATTTTTTGTTTTTGCACGTACTTCATAATATAAATTTGGACGATTAAAAGAGGCTTTAAATGTTTTAGCATCTGTAATACGTAAATTTTTAATAATATCTTCCTGTACTTTTTCGGTAGCGGTAGCGGTTAACCCTACAACGGAAATTGTTGGATCAATTTTTTCAATTATACTTCTTAAATTTCTATATTCTGGTCTAAAATCATGTCCCCACTCTGATATACAGTGTGCTTCATCTACTGCTAAAAAAGATATTTTTATGGTTTTTAAAAACTCAATTGTATCTTCTTTAGTTAAAGATTCTGGCGCTACATACAGCAATTTGGTTATACCTGATGTTAAATCGGCTTTTACTTGTGCGGTTTCTGTTTTGTTTAATGACGAGTTCAAAACATGTGCAATACCATGTACTGAAGAAATACCTCTAATAGCATCTACCTGATTTTTCATCAAAGCAATTAAAGGAGATACTATTATTGCTGTACCCTCTTTCATTAAAGCTGGTAATTGGTAACATAATGATTTTCCGCCTCCAGTTGGCATAATCACAAAAGCGTTTCTATTGTTTAATACTGTTTGTATAACTTCTTCTTGCAATCCTTTAAATTGAGAAAAGCCAAAATGCTTTTTTAGTGCCGTGTGAATATCAAATTTTGTAGTACTCATTAATGAAATTATTATGTTTTTTTGGTTTTTTTTGGGTAATTTGCAAAATCTCTTCTAAAAAAAATACTTTTTCCTATCACACTACTAAAAGTGTGATAAAAATGAAGTACTTTCGTTTTGAGATTAATAAAGATACTCTTTTATTTAAAACTGAAAACAAATATTTACATTTTTTAATATTTATTTCAATTGATTATAAATTATACTTAGAAACATTACCCTATGAAATCAATATCAGAAATTATAGCTATCGCTAAAGAAACCATTACTATTGAACAAAAAGCAATTGCTAATTTAGTTTCTTTAATAGATAAAGAGTTTGCGGAAGCTGTACAACATATTTATCAATCAAAAGGGCGCGTAATTGTTTCTGGAATTGGAAAAAGTGCCAATATTGCTACAAAAATTGTAGCTACATTAAATTCAACAGGTACTCCCGCTATTTTTATGCATGCAGCAGATGCTATTCATGGTGATTTAGGAACCGTGCAACAAAATGATACTGTAATTTGTATTTCTAAAAGTGGTAACACTCCAGAAATTAAAGTTTTAGTACCCTTAATACAAAGTGCCGGAAATAAATTAATAGCCTTAACATCCAATAGAACTTCATTTTTAGGCGAAGCAGCAGATTACGTATTGCACGCTTATGCCGAAAAAGAAGCCTGTCCAAATAATTTAGCGCCAACCACAAGCACAACTGCTCAATTGGTAATGGGAGATGCTCTTGCCGTTGCTTTATTAAAACTAAAAGATTTTACTAGTAATGATTTTGCAAAATATCATCCTGGAGGTGCTTTAGGAAAACGTTTATATTTACGCGTAAGTGATTTAACCGCAAAAAATGAAAAACCCTCGGTTTTAATTAATGCCTCTATTAAAGATGTAATTGTTGAAATTTCTAATAAACGACTAGGAGTTACCGCTGTTTTAAACGAACATGAAAAAATTGTTGGTATTATTACTGATGGTGATTTAAGACGCATGCTTACCAAAACCGATAATTTTACTACACTTACAGCAAAAGACATCATGTCCGCTACTCCAAAAACTATTAACAATAATGCAATGGCAGTTGAAGCGTTAGCTGTTTTAGAAGAAAACAACATTAGTCAAATTTTATCCGATGAAAATGGGGTATACAAAGGAGTAGTACATTTACACGATTTAATAAAAGAAGGAATACACTAAAAATGAGCGCACAACCCTTTAAAGAAATGTCCTTTTTAGACCACCTAGAAGAACTTCGTAGTCATTTAATAAAAGCTACACTTGCAATACTACTATTTGCTATAATAGCTTTTATTGCAAAAGATTTTGTTTTTAACACCGTTTTATTTGGACCTAAAAATATAGATTTCCTAACTTATAGAGGCTTGTGTAACCTCTCTAAATTATTAGGTATGGATCAAAGTATGTGCATTACCGAAATGCCATTCAGAATCCAATCTCGTAAAATGGCAGGACAATTTTCGGCACATATTTGGGTATCCATAACCTTTGGTTTTATAGCTGCTTTTCCGTATGTAATTTACCAATTTTGGAGTTTTATAAGTCCTGGGTTAAAAACCAATGAACGCAAAACATCAAGAGGAGTAATTTTTGCATCATCTTTTTTGTTTTTTACAGGAGTTTTATTTGGCTATTACATCATTTGCCCATTATCTATTAACTTTTTAGGAACATACAGCGTTGCCGAAACTGTACACAATGATTTTGATTTAGATTCTTACATTGGTTTAGTACGTGCATCTACCTTAGCAAGTGGGTTAATTTTTGAACTACCCATTATTATCTATTTTTTAAGCAAAATAGGATTAGTAACTCCTGAATTTTTACGAAAACAACGTAAAATAGCTTTGGTTATCGTTTTAATTCTATCTGCAGTAATAACCCCACCAGATATTGCAAGTCAAATTATAGTAGCCATACCAGTGGTTATTTTATATGAAGTAAGCATCTTTATAT
Source organism: uncultured Kordia sp. (assembly GCA_964608925.1). Lineage (GTDB taxonomy): Bacteria > Bacteroidota > Bacteroidia > Flavobacteriales > Flavobacteriaceae. Next base: position 5,722 of record CAZSQD010000038.1, on the reverse strand, counting down.
CTAAACGAGTTTTAAAAAACCAAGCCAAAAAAGCAGCACTATGAGTACCGTAAAAGAATTTAATGACTATCGTTCTAAAATGAATGATAGAATTTTAAGTGAAGACAATAAAGTAATTAAACGTATTTTTAATTTAGACACCAATGCTTTTAAAGCAGGTGCTTTAGATGTAAAAACGAAAGAATTATTAGGCTTAGTTGCCTCCATTGTTTTACGCTGTGATGACTGCGTAAAATATCATTTAGAATCCTGCAAAAAAGCAGCATTAAATAATAATGAAGTAACAGAAGCCTTAAGTATTGCCACCTTAGTTGGTGGTACTATTGTTATCCCTCATTTGCGTAAAGCGTATGAATATTGGGATTTATTACAAGAGAATAGTTAATTAAAAACTAAAGCCTATTTACAATTAAAAGCAAAAACTTACTTTTGCTTCTCTATATCTAAAAACTATGATTTTAAGAGCCGAAAACATACAAAAAGCCTATAAAAGTAAATTAGCCGTAAAAGGCATTACTGTAGAAGTAAAACAAGGAGAAATTGTAGGACTTTTAGGACCTAACGGAGCAGGAAAAACCACCTCTTTTTATATGATTGTTGGATTGATAAAACCCACAGGAGGAAGTATTTTTTTAGATGACATGGACATCACTAAATTCCCAATGTACAAGCGTGCACAACACGGTATTGGATATTTAGCGCAAGAAGCATCAGTTTTTAGAAAACTAACCGTAGAAGAGAATATTATGAGTGTTTTAGAACTCACCAAACTCTCAAAAAAAGAACAAAAAGAACGTTGTGAACAGTTAATACAAGAGTTTAGTTTAGAGGAACGCCGTAACCGAAAAGGTGATTTATTATCTGGAGGAGAACGCCGTCGTACCGAAATAGCACGCGCATTAGCCACCAACCCTAATTTTATTTTATTAGACGAACCATTTGCAGGTGTTGACCCCGTTGCTGTTGAAGATATTCAACAAATAATTGCCAAACTAAAAAAGAAAAACATTGGTATTTTAATTACCGATCATAACGTACAAGAAACTCTTGCCATTACAGACAGAACCTACCTAATGTTTGAAGGTAGTATTTTAAAACATGGTAAACCAGAAGAGTTAGCGGCAGACGAAATGGTACGTAAAGTATATTTAGGGCAAAACTTTGAACTACGTAAAAAGAAAATTGATTTTAGTTAAAATCCTCAATTAGTATCAAACCTATTATACCAATAATCAAAATCAAGTGAATACTTATTATTTTTTATTTTTTTAATTTCTTCTTGAATATTTGATCCTGCAATGTTTCGAGTACAACCACTACAAGAAGAATACTTTCCTGTTTTCATTTCTATTGCTTTTACTATTTTAGGCACATATTTTCTAAATTTGACGCTATCTCTTAATTTATAATATCCAATTAAACCATATAGCTGTTTTTCTGTACTTGAAGATTGTAACCAATTTTCTATTCCATTTGCATTTTTTTTATCTATTAACTCTGATATCTTTAAAATTTCAGAAGTTGGGCGTGAAGAAATTCCACCACAATTAATTCCAAAATATGAATCTGTTTGGAAAAGTTCATTAAAATTCAATTTCTTTTTAAAAATTTTTTCAAATTTAATTTTTAGTTTATTTTTTTCTTCAACATTTGTATTAACAAATAATAAATCATTAGAATTAAAAGGGTAACCAACTATTTCATAATCATAAATAATATCAAATATTTCACATGATATAATCAAAGAATCTTTTATTATCAACTTAAATACATATGAGTCGCCTATTGATTCTTTTTGCTTAATAAATTTTCTAAAAACAAATAAGTTTTCTTTATAATTCCCTATAATATCTCTTTCCTGTATACTTCCAAATTTATATTTATGGAAGGTATCTTTCTTTTGTAAAGCTTTAAGTTCTTGTATCAAACTAGAAAAACTTAACTTCTTACAATAATTATTCAATAATTCAGGAGTAGTTTTAGGAGAACTACACGAAGTTATAAAACTAATAACTAATAGGATTAAAATGTGTTTTATATTTTTTATAATCATTCTTTTTATATTTAAATCATCTTTAATAAAATTAGTCAATTAATCGTTTCCGTTTTCTATTTACAATATACTCGGCAACGGCTTCTTTAGTAGTTAACCAATTTCGCCCTTCTTTATAAGCATCTATTTTACCTTGACGCGCCAATAAACTAATATATTCTTGACCGTACGGCATCCTTTCTTCTTCTACCAAATTAGAAATTATTTTATACTCAGTATCATTATCTGGTAGGGCATAAATATTTAAACTACGCTCAATTGCCTGCGCCATTAACAACATTAGTTTTTTATAATTACCTTTATTTGCCGCATTTAGCGCCGCATAATACTTACTTCTGTCATTTTTTAAAATAATAGCTGGCGGAAAACCCGCTTGCATTAAAATTAAGTTCATAGCCAAACGTACCGTACGCCCATTACCATCAAAAAACGGGTGAACCCAAACAAATTTATGATGAAAAACAGTAGCCAACTCAATAATATTTAACTGCAAAGGGTTAGTATGTACAAAATCAATAAGTTCATCTATCAAAGTAGAAACCTGTTGCGCATTTGGCGGTACAAAATTTGCACCTTGAATACGCACACCTCCATTACGCAACCTACCTGCATATAAATCTTCAATACTATTTAAAATATAACCATGTATTGCTAAAATATCATGCACATTAATACTGTAATTTTTATTTACAATTTTATATAAATAGTTCAATGCCTTATCATGATTATTAACCTCAAAATGTTCTCGTAAAGGCTTACCTTTTACCGTAACTCCTTCATTTAAAATTAAATAGGTTTCTTGCAATGTAATGGAACTCCCTTCTATACTATTGGAGTTATACGTCCATTCAATAGAAAGTGCATCCTTAATTTTTTGCAATGCAATTTGCGGCAAAGGCCTACTATTTTTTAGCAGATCTCGCTTTTCTAATAACCGCTTAAAAATGGGTTTAAATTCTTCCTTATAACTTACATCTATATTCCACATACCACAAAGATACAACATATTTATTAATATCGTATACATTAAAAACAGATCTATCCGATATTAAGGAATATTGCGTAAAAAAAAGCATCTTGTTAACAAGATGCTTTTAAGAATGTATATAATTTTGTATTAGTTATTTAGCATAACTGGCATAACCAACATAGTTACTTTTTCTCCTTCATCTAAACCATCAATTGGAGTTAAAATACCCGCTCTATTTGGTAAACTCATTTCTAAAGAAACATCATCTGCTTGTAAGTTATTTAACATTTCGGTTAAAAAACGCGAATTAAAACCAATTTGCATATCATCACCTTGATAATCACAAGTTAAACGTTCTTCTGCTTTGTTTGAATAATCAATATCTTCTGCCGAAATATTTAATTCTGACCCTGCAATTTTTAAACGAATTTGATGTGTTGTTTTATTAGAAAAAATAGACACACGTTTTACCGAGTTTAAAAACTGATTACGTGCAATGGTTAATTGATTCGGATTTTCTTTAGGTATTACCGCTTCATAATTAGGATATTTACCATCTATTAAACGGCAAACCAAGTCAATATTATCAAAAGTAAAACGAGCGTTTGATTCGTTATACTCCATAGTCACCGCTTCTTCACTCCCAATTAAAATACCTTTCAATAAGTTTAAAGGTTTTTTAGGCATAATAAATTCCGCAGTTTCTGAAGCTGCTAAATCAGTACGTTCATATTTTACTAATTTATGTGCATCTGTAGCTACAAAAATTAAACTCTCTGTAGAAAATTGAAAGAAAACACCACTCATTACAGGTCTTAAATCATCATTACCTGCTGCAAAAATAGTTTTACTAATTGCAGTAGCTAAAATATCACCTGTAAAATTAGTAACACTTGGGTTTTCTAATGTAATTGGCTTAGGAAACTCCTCTCCATTTGCATACGCCAAAGCATATTTACCGTGGTTTGAGCTAATTTCAACCGTATTATTATCACTAATAATGAACGTTAAAGGTTGTTCTGGAAAAGTTTTTAAGGTATCCAACAACAAACGTGCTGGTATAGCAACGCTACCTTGTGCGGTAGAATCAACTTCTAAAGTTGCAGACATAGTGGTTTCTAAATCACTTGCCGAAACTACTAATTTAGTATTATCTAACTCAAATAAAAAGTTATCTAAAATAGGCAATGTGTTGTTGTTATTAATAACACCTCCTAATATTTGTAATTGTTTTTGTAAATATGAACTTGAAACAATAAATTTCATAAATTGATTTTTTTTGAATAATAGCTACAAATATAAGTTAAAGCCTTCTGATAATGAAAGAAAGTGAACAATAAAAATGTAGTTTTTAAGGATTGCTATATTTCATGTAGTCACACAACTAAACAAACTATTATAAGACGGCCCTAATAAGAGAATTAAGCAGCTCCATTTTCTTTCTGAAACTGTATCACTTTTTTGAACTATCACCTCGCGATTATGCATATTTATTTTTACGATAAAATGTATAACCCAAGCCAAAAAGAGCCAATATTAACAACGGAACACCAATGTTTATAAATTGCCATTTTTGTTTTTCTTTCGCAATACGTTCTACATCTAAAATTGGGATTTTAACTTCTTTATTTCTTACTTTTAACAAACCAGTATCATCTAACAAATAATTTACAGCATTCAATAAAAACTCTTTATTACCATAGGTTCTACCAGTAAATTTATCAAAACCCAATGCTAAAGGCTTTCCTTTTTCTAACTGATTTTTTATCATGTCACCATCTGCTATTACAATAACTTTACCTGCTTTATTTTCGTCCTTATGTTGCGGGTAATGAAATGGTTTTACTCGGTTTTTATAATTAGACGTAAAATTTCCTTCAATTAAAGCAGCCAAATTTAAATACTGTTTATTAAAACGTTTTATATCTGGTTTTTGAGCGGCACTAATAGCACTAAAGTTAACCAAAGCAGGCATGCCCACCGTAGCAGATAACGGTGATGATTGCAACAATGGCGTTTTTTTTAAATGAACACCTTGTTTTAATAAATCAATAGTGTTTACAAACTCAAACTTCACTGCATTAATATTATTTACAATTTCATGCTTTATAGAAGGCATTACTAAAGGATTATAAAACCAAGGATATTTATTAAATTGCCCATTTGAATCCCCTAAAACAATATCTGCCGCATACATATCCTTTACCAATACAGGGTTTATCCTAAATCCGTAATTAAAAAATAAATCGTTTAATTTTAAATCTCTCGCAACAGTCATCATTTGAAAATTAGGTGGTTTAATACTGTCCATTTCTGCATGTACCGCATCTATTAACCACAAGGTTTTGCCACCGTTTACCGTAAATTGATCTAAAACATATTTTTCTTTATCCGTAAATGCTTTTTTAGGTTTTGCAATAATTGCTAAATCAAATTTTTGAAGATTTTTTAACGTTACAATTGATTTTGTATTAGCAGAATCTAACGCAAAAGGAGTTATTTTATAGGGGTATTCTTTTTCTAAAGTTTTATAAAAATCATACGCATAAATACTTTCCAACTCATCATTACCAATTAAATGTGCAATGTGTTTGGTTGTAGTTGTGGTTACGTTTTTAAATCCATTTGCAAAAGCATATTCTAAATGTTGTACCGAGTTATTAATACGCTCCTTAGCATTACTACCCCAATTATTTTTT
>CAZSQD010000037.1:0-13789 GCA_964608925.1 uncultured Kordia sp. | reverse complement strand
TTATAGAGCAAGTGCCTAATGAGTCAATTAAAATTGAAACGGTAGATAGGAGTGTGTTTTTTTATAAAATGAATGAGGTAGAAAAATTCACAAAAGAACTTAAGGATAATATAGTTCAATTAGTTTCTCAAAGTAATGATTTAGAGAATAATGAAGTTGTGACTTTAATTGATGAGCCTGAAAAAAAAGAAAAACAGAAACAAGGGAAACAACTTGAGTTAGAAGTGTTATTAGGGGGTTCAAGTATGAAATATGATGCAGTTGATGGGTATCCTAAAATAGAGCAAACAAAGCCAGGGATTGGTTTTAAATTAGCCGATGCACGTTATTTTGGGTCAAATTCATTTTATAAGCCTGGGATTAAGATCACGTTTTTAAGGGTTTTTGTCTATCATGGAAATGATGAGTTTTCAATTCAGGCTTCCATTTTTAATGTAGGATTTGCGAATCTTATTCAGTTATCAGAAAATAAAAGGTTAGAGATGAATATAAATATTGGTTATAATGGAGTATATGACCAATTAGATAGAGTTAAATATTTTTATAATGGTGTTAATTATGTTAGTCATAAGTCTAGTAGTAGCGATGATATAGCTACAGGTGTAATGTTTAACCCAGAAATAAAATTTCGGGTGAATAAATTTGCATTAGGGTTAGACTTTTTATATTCTCAATTAGGAGGTGAATTAGGAGCAGGTTTCGAATCTAATTTTAGTAGTGTAAACTTATCTTTAAGTATTAAATTTATATAGTTTTGAAGTAATATTTTTAACCCCATTTTGTTTAGTCAAAATGGGGTTTTCTTTTTAATATCAAGTGAGGTAAGCAGATAGCATACATCATTTTTTAAATTAATAAATCACACCTCACAGGTTTTGAAAACCTGTGAGGTGTTTTTCTAAAGATTCGTAGGCTTCCCGATATTTTAAGACTCAAAATTTGCAAATTAAACTAACAATCGTTAGTTTTGGGAAAATTCAAAATAAATGAGTGATTTTTATACCTTAAGAGTATCTGAAGTGATAAAGGAAACTAAAGACTGCGTGTCAGTAACTTTTAATGTTCCCCGAGTCCTACAAAATAGTTTACAATACAAACCAGGGCAATACTTAGTACTAAAAGCCAATATAAATAATCAAGAGGTGCGCCGTTCGTACTCTTTATGTTCTAGTCCTGTAGAAAATAAATGGCAAGTAGCCATAAAAGAAATTAAAAATGGTGTTTTTTCAACCTATGCCAATCAGGTATTAAAAGTGGGTGATACCGTAGAAGTTTCTAAGCCAGACGGTAAGTTTTATATTCAAACGAACGCACAAAATGCTAATAATTATGTGTTTTTTGCTGCAGGTAGTGGTATTACGCCAATTTTATCAATGATAGAAACCATTTTAAACAACGAGCCAAATTCAACTTGTCAATTATTCTTTTTAAATAGTACCGTAAAAAGTATTATCTTTAAAGATGAAATAGAAGGGCTTAAAAACTTGAATTTAAAGCGTTTAGAGTTGTATTATTTCTTAACGAAAGAAAATAGAGGATTACCATTATTTAACGGTCGTTTTACTTCGGATAAATTAAAAGACATTACATCAAAATTAATAGATGTGCCCAATACGGAAGCTTGCTATGTATGCGGGCCCGAAGAAATGATTTTTTTGATAAAAGATGAAATGGTAGCAGCAGGAATGAACGAAGAAAAAGTACATTTTGAGCTATTCAATACAGGTAATTCCGAAGCCGATAAAAAGCATATTGCCGAAGTATTAGAACATCAAGCTGATCATACACAGGTAACCATAATTGATGGCGATAAAGAATTCCATTTTAGTATGGATGGTGATCATGATAATATTTTAGATGCCGCTCTCGCAAATGATGCCGATTTACCGTTTGCTTGTAAAGGCGGCGTATGTTGTACCTGTAAAGCAAAAGTAATAGAAGGAAAGGTAGAAATGAAATTAAATTATGGTTTGGAGCCGTATGAAGTAGAAGCAGGCTACGTGTTAACCTGTCAAGCAGTACCCGTAACCGATAAAGTAGTAGTCGATTTTGACGCCTAATTTTGAGGAGGTAGCTGAGAAATATTAAAGTCAGTTCAAGCGCAGTCGAGAACAGGTATAACAATAAAAAATAATCGCTTAAAGCTTATCGCCTATAGCATAAAGCCAAAATTATGAGTGAACAAGAATTACAAGAATTAGAAAAAGTATTCAATCAAAAAATTACGGACGATGTACGCATTGAACCGAAAGATTGGATGCCTGAAAAATATAGAAAAACACACATTCGGCAAATATCACAACACGCACATTCTGAAATAATTGGACAATTGCCAGAAGGAAATTGGATTACCAGAGCGCCTTCTTTAAGACGTAAAGTAGCACTTTTGGCAAAAATTCAAGATGAAGCAGGTCACGGATTGTATTTATACAGTGCTTGTGAAACCTTAGGGATTTCAAGAGAAGAATTATTAGACCAACTACACACAGGTAAAGCAAAGTACTCTAGTATTTTTAACTATCCAGCGGTTACTTGGGCAGATATGGGTGCTATTGGTTGGTTGGTAGATGGTGCTGCAATAATCAATCAAATTCCGTTAATGAATACCTCTTACGGGCCGTATGCACGTGCAATGGTAAGGGTTTGTAAAGAAGAAAGTTTTCATCAACGTCAAGGATTTGAAATTATGCTAACCTTAACCGAAGGTTCTGAGGAGCAAAAGGAAATGGCTCAAGATGCGTTAAACCGTTGGTGGTGGCCAGCATTAATGATGTTAGGACCAAGAGATGCCGATTCTCCAAATACAGCGCAGTCTATGAAATGGAAATTGAAACGTAAAACTAATGATGAGTTACGTCAACAATTTATAGATCAAACCGTACCACAAGCGGAGTTAATAGGGTTAACCATACCTGACCCTGATTTAAAATGGAATGAAGAACGTCAAAGTTATGATTCTGGTGCTATTGATTGGGATGAGTTTTGGCAAGTAGTTAAAGGTCACGGTCCTTGTAATAAAGTACGTATGGAAGCACGTATTGCAGCACATGAAAATGGTTCGTGGGTACGTGAAGCAGCAAATGCCTACGCACAAAAACACAGTAAAAAATAGAAAGCAGTAATTGCTTATTAAAATAATTTTTCTCAACAAAAAGTACTTTTAGGTGCTTCTGATAGTTATCGGGATGAGAAGTATAAAACATAAATATTATGAAAAATAATTGGCCCCTTTGGGAAGTATTTATCAGAAGTAAAAACGGATTAGAGCACAAACACTGTGGAAGCATTCATGCTGCCGATGCTACTATGGCATTAGAAAACGCTCGTGATGTATACACACGCCGTATGGAAGGTGTAAGTATTTGGGTGATAGAATCCGAAAACATTACCGCTTCAAATCCTGAAAATAATGGAGAGTTATTTGAGCCTGCTGCAAGTAAAGTGTATCGTCACCCAACGTTTTACAAATTACCAAAGGAAGTAGCACATATGTAAAATTGCTGCGAAGGCAGGAATTTTATAAATGAAACTTAATAAATAAGTTATTGGGCTATTGCCTTGTGATTAATTAAAAGATACCCACTTTCGTGGGCATTAAATATGAAAAACGAAAATTTATACCATTATATTTTAGAAATAGCCGATAACAATTTGATATTAGGGCAACGTTTAGGAGAACTTTGTGGTCATGGACCTGAGTTGGAAACCGATATTGCGTGTACCAATATTTCATTAGATTTATTGGGGCAGGTTCGTAATTACTATCAATATGCTGCTACCGTACAAGGAGAAGGTAAAACGGAAGATGATATTGCTTTTTTAAGAAGAGAACGTCAGTATAAAAATGTGTTATTAGTAGAGCAACCCAGTACCAATTTTGCGCATACTGTTGTACGTCAGTTTTTGTTTGATGTGTTCCATTTACTATTTATAAATGCCTTACAAAATAGTACCGATGAAACCTTGTCTGCTATAGCCAAAAAATCAATTAAAGAGGTGTTGTATCATCAACGTTTTTCTGCTGATTGGGTAAAAAGATTAGGAGATGGTACTGCGGAAAGTAAACAAAAAATGCAGGAAGCTGTTAATGCGCTTTGGGTATATACGGATGAGTTGTTTCATGAAACCGAAGCAAGTAAAGCAATGCTAGCTTTAGGAATAGCTGTAGATACAGAAGCTTTTAAAGAAGAATATTACCAACGAGTTACAGAAGTTTTAACAGTAGCAACATTGGAGGTTCCTGAAAATAAATGGTTTCAAAAAGGAGGTAAACAAGGTGTGCATACCGAGCATTTAGGATTTTTATTGTCCGATTTGCAATATATGCAACGTACCTATCCAGGGCAAAAGTGGTAAGAAAATAATAAATGTAAAAATGTCATTTCGATTATAGGAGAAATCGCATAACACATTTTAGATATCAAAACAATGAGCAATCATCCAATAATTAATAGCATCCTACAACCCATACTACAGCAAGTGTCGGATCCAGAAATCCCAGTGCTTTCTATTCTAGATATGGGTGTAGTGCGTTCTGCTAGTATTGAAAATGATGTTGTGAAAGTAGAAATTACACCAACGTATAGCGGTTGCTCTGCAATGGATGTTATTGGTGACGATATTAAAAAAATATTAAAAGAGAATGGCTATCCAAAAGCAACTGTAAAATTAATTTTAGCACCTGCTTGGACAACCGATTGGATTACAGAAAACGGAAGAGCAGCCTTATTAAAATATGGTATTGCACCTCCATTATCTGAAACCGCAGATAAGGATGCCTTATTGGGAAATAAAAAAGTAGTAGCTTGTCCGCAATGCGGATCAAAAAACACAAAAATGGTTAGTCAGTTTGGTTCAACAGCTTGCAAAGCATTTTTTCAATGTGAAGACTGTTTAGAACCTTTTGATTATTTCAAATGCTTAAAATAAGAAAAACACAAACCGTAGAATCACAATTGTAAAATATAGAAATAGTTAGACAGCTACTTTTATATTTTACATTTTAAGTTTTACATTTTACATTTAATGATGAGTTCAATAGAATTAAAAATAGAAAATAAAGTTGCTTTTATAGCATTAAATCGCCCTGAAGTATTTAATAGTTTCAATAGAGAAATGGCATTACGTTTACAAGCTGTTTTAGACGATTGTGAAAAAAACAACGAAGTAAGAGCAATTGTTTTAACAGGTAACGGAAAAGCATTTTGTGCAGGTCAAGATTTAAAAGAAGTAACATCACCAGAATTAAATCCTGGTTTTAAAGCTATTTTAGAAGAACATTACAATCCAATTATAACGCGCATTAGAGCAATTAAAAAACCAATTATTGGAGCCGTAAATGGTGTAGCAGCAGGCGCAGGCGCAAATATAGCTTTAGCTTGTGATGTAGTTGTAGCTACTGAAAAAGCAAGTTTTATTCAAGCCTTTAGCTTAATAGGTTTAATACCAGATAGTGCAGGAACGTTCTTTTTACCACGTTTAATTGGTTTTCAAAAAGCAAGTGCGCTAATGCTATTGGGTGATAAAGTTTCAGCAGAAGAGGCAGAACGCATCGGAATGATTTACAAATATTTTACCGCAGAAGAATTTGAAACATCTGTAGAAAAATTAGCGATAAAAATGGCAAATATGCCTACCAAAGCATTGGGTATGATAAAAGATGTATTGAATCAATCTTTAAATAATACTTTAGAAGAACAATTGGCACTAGAGTCTAAAAATCAAATAGAAGCTGCACAAACTCATGATTATAAAGAAGGAGTAACCGCTTTTGTAGAAAAAAGAAGACCCAATTTTATAGGGAAATAAAATAGTGAACATTGAACAGAAGAATACGGAATGATTAATTTTCATTTTTAGTAAGAATATAAATAGATAATTTCTCTCCCTTAGGGAGAGAAATGTCTGAAAGACAGAGAGGGATTTATGATTAAAAAGGTAGGAATTATAGGAAGTGGTACAATGGGAAGCGGAATTGCACAAGTTGCAGCAACCGCAGGATGTACCGTAAAAATATACGACACACAACAGGCGGCTTTAGAAAAAAGTAAAGCCGCTTTAGAAAAAATATTAGCGCGTTTAATTGTAAAAGGACGTATTGATGAAACGGAAAAATCTCGAATTCAAAGCAATATTTCGCACGTAAATAGTTTGCAAGATTTAGGAGATTCCGATTTAACTATTGAAGCCATCATTGAAAACCTAGAGATTAAAAAGAAAGTGTTTGCTGAGTTAGAAACCTACGTTTCTGATAACTGTATTATTGCATCTAATACTTCGTCATTATCTATCGCTTCTATTGCATCGTCATTACAAAAACCAGAACGTTGCGTGGGTATTCATTTCTTTAACCCTGCACCGTTAATGAAATTAGTTGAGGTAATCCCTGCCATTCAAACATCACAAGAAGTCTTAAAAAAAGCAACACAAACCATTTCCGATTGGAAAAAAGTAGTTGCTGTAGCTAAAGATACTCCAGGGTTTATTGTAAACCGTGTAGCGCGCCCATTTTACGGTGAGGCATTGCGAATTTATGAAGAAGGAATTGCAGATTTCGCTGCAATTGATAATGCAATGAAAACAGTGGGTAAATTTAGGATGGGACCATTTGAATTAATGGATTTTATTGGAAATGATGTAAATTATACGGTAACCGAAAGTGTATTTACAGCCTTTTATTTTGATCCGCGTTACAAACCGACATTTACACAAAAACGATTTGCAGAAGCAGGTTATTTAGGGCGAAAATCTGGTAGAGGTTTTTATCAATACGATGAAAATGGAAAACGGGTAGTCATTTCAAACAATAGTGAGAAATCACACAGCAATGAACAAGCAACACAAATTTTTGAACGCATTCTAATACTATTAATCAATGAAGCTGCTGATGCCTTATTTTTAAACATAGCATCTGCTAAAGATATTGATAATGCAATGACAAAAGGCGTAAATTACCCAAAAGGATTATTAGCATGGGCAGACGAAAAAGGAATTGATTGGTGTGTAAATAAGTTAGACGATATGTATAACGAATACCATGAAGATAGATATAGGTGTAGTCCGTTGTTAAGAAGAATGAATCGATTAGGTTTTAGGTTTGAGGTTTGAGGTTTGAGGAAATAAAAAGAATGGAAAGAAAGTCTAAATATTATTTTAATTTTGAGAGTTTAACGGTATATCAAAAATCCATTGAATTTGGAGAGTTGGTAAATAGATTGGTAAAGAAATTTCCTAAAGAGGAACGTTTTGAGCTATCTTCTCAGTTTAAAAGAGCAGCAGATTCAGTTTCTTTAAATATAGCAGAAGGCTCATCAGGAAGTGATAAGCAATTTCATCATTATTTAGGAATTTCGTGGTATAGCTCAAATGAATGTGTTGCGTGTAGTACAAAAGCAAAATTAAGAGGGTATATTAGTTTTGAAGAAGACGAAGCTGTTAGAGAAGTGGTTACAGAGTTATCAAAAATGATTACAACTTTAAGGAAAATAATATCATCAAGAATAAATAATAAATGAAACCTAACACCTCTAACCTAATGCCTCAATCCTCATCCCTCACACCTATTGATATTGTCAATAAAATGTTCAACAACGATCCATTCAGTAAATGGCTCGGAATTAAAATCGAATCCGTTTCTAAAGGAAATTGTACCTTGTCAATGGTTATAAAAAAAGAAATGTTAAACGGTTTTGGTATTGCTCACGGCGGTATAACGTATTCAATTGCCGATAGTGCTTTGGCATTTGCAGCTAACAGTCATGGGAAGCAATCTGTATCTATAGATACCAGTATCAACCATATTGAAATATTAAAAGAAGGTGATAAAATTATCGCGATAGCAACAGAAGAATCACTTAAAAACCGATTCGCATTTTATAAAATAGAGATTAAAAAAGAAAATACATTAGTAGCCCTTTTTAAAGGTACGGTGTATAGAACAAATAAAGATTGGTGATGAAAAAATACTTATTGATTGCTATATTGTTTTTTTCTGTTAATATGTTTTCGCAGAAACCCTTGGAATTAATAAATTCAATTTCAGTATTTAAAAGTATTGATACTTCGTTTCCAAAAGACTCGATATTATTTTATTTTTCGGGTAATAAGGAGTTATCTATATATTTTGAAAAACTTTCAAAGAAGCTTTCAAAAAGAATAAATAAGCTTCAACCTAGAAATCATCATAGTTTTGTAATTGAATCTAATTCAATATTGAATGTAGAAATTTCATCATTTGATGATATAAATATTACTTTTAGTAACCCAAAGTATAATAGTATTTGTGTGTTTTATCTTGGGAAAAATAGAATTACTTTTGAACAGAAGAATTCTTTAGACTATGATAGTTTTGTTCCTTCTGCTGGAAATGAAGAAAACCCATATGCTATAAAAGTTGAAAAATGGATATATTATGAGCTATTTGTTGCTGTAGTAGAGTCTAAAACAAGTAAAATAATGTTTCTCAAAAGGTTTGCGATAAAATTTGAGGAGAGTATGAATAATTCTGTAAATAGGTTAAGTAAAATTATTATTAAAGAATTAAAAATTAGTAAAAATATTAATAGATAGTTTCTCTTCCTTTGGGAGAGATGTCTGAAAGACAGAGTGGGAAATGGAAGCATATATAATTGACGGAGTTCGTACTCCAATAGGAAAATACAAAGGAACATTATCTGCCGTTAGAGTAGATGATTTAGGAGCATTGGTAATTAAAGAAGTTACGGATAGAAACCCAAGCATTCCTAAAGAAGCGTATGATGATGTAATCATTGGTTGTGCCAATCAAGCAGGAGAAGACAACCGTAATGTAGCACGTATGAGTTTGTTGTTGGCAGGTTTGCCATATACGGTTCCTGGAGAAACCGTAAACCGTTTGTGTAGCTCGGGTTTATCGGCAATTATTCACGCCAATCGTGCTATAAAAGCAGGTGATGGTGATGTGTTTATTGCAGGTGGAGTAGAAAACATGACGCGTGGTCCCTTAGCAATTTCTAAACCTGCAACAGGTTTTGGAGGCGATTCTAAAATGTACGATACGACTTTCGGATGGCGTTTTGTCAACAAAAAAATGCATAAAATGTATGGTACGGATGGTATGGGTGTTACTGCTGAAAATTTAGTAGAAAAATATAACATTTCTCGTGAAGACCAAGATGCATTTGCATACAACAGTCAGATGAAAGCCGCAAGGGCACAAGAATCAGGTCGTTTAGCAAAAGAAATCGTTAATGTAGAAATTCCACAGCGTAAAAAAGATCCTATTATATTTAAGGATGATGAGTTTATCAAGCCCACAACTACATTAGCCATTTTAGGAAAACTTCGTGGTGCTTTTAAAAAAGAAGGCGGTAGTGTAACTGCGGGGAATGCTTCGGGTTTAAATGATGGTGCTATGGCAACTATTATCGCTTCAGAAGCTGCCGTAAAAAAATACAATTTAAAACCTTTAGCGCGCATTGTAAGTTCGGCAGTGGTGGGTGTTGAACCTCGTGTTATGGGTATTGGTCCTGTAGAGGCTTCAAATAAAGCATTGGCAAAAGCAGGGTTAAAAATGAAGGATATGGATATTATCGAATTAAACGAGGCTTTTGCAGCACAAAGTTTAGCGTGTATTCGTGAATGGGGTTTAGCAGATGATGACGCACGTATTAACCCAAATGGTGGTGCTATTGCAATTGGTCATCCATTAGGAGTAACAGGCGCGCGTATAGCTTATTCAGCAGTTTTAGAATTACAATTGCAAAACAAGCGTTACGCCTTAATTACCATGTGTATAGGTGTGGGGCAAGGTTATGCTGTAATTATTGAAAATGTGAGTTTGTAAAATGAAAATAGAAAGAACAGGTTTAATCTTATATGTTGTAAAATACGCTGAATGTGTTCAATTTTACCACGAAGTATTAGGGTTAACTGTTTTATTTAAGAATGACAATTTAATTTGTTTTGATTTTTTTGGAACATATTTAATGGTAGAAAGAGAAGATAGAACTGAATTTTTAAAAAATAGTTTAGGTAAACCAGAAAATTTTAGCTGTTTACGAATGAATGTAAATAACGTAAAACAAATTTCTGATGAATTAAAAAAGAGGGGAGTTGATGTAGATTATCAAGAACATTCATGGGGAACAGTAGCTAAATTTAAAGACCCAAATGGTAATTTAATAGCTTTTAAGGATGAAAAAGGATTTGCAATACAAGTTGAAGAACATAAAACTCAACTTTAATACTTCAAAACTAATATTTTACATAAATATGTTTTACATTTACATTATATAAATATATTATGACAACATTTACATCATCATTACCAGATAATTTGTTACATCGTTTAGCTGATGCGGCTAAAAATTACGGTTTAGCAAAAAATAAAATTATTGAAAAAGCTTTAGAAATCTATTTAGATCAGTTAAAACGTGCTGAATATGTAAAATCATATAAAATAGCAGGTGAAGATATTGAAATTATGCAAGTTGCCGAAGAAGGTATGCAAGACTATCTTATTAATTTAGATAATGAAGACAAATAATGAGACAAGGAGAAATTTGGGACTTGTATTTGGATCCTGTAAAAGGTTCAGAACAAGGAGGAAGACGTCCTGCGGTTATTGTTAGCGGCAATTTATTAAATAAGTATTTGCAAGTGGTTATTGTTTGTCCGTTAACCACAAAAATTAAGAATTATAAAGGTAACTTAATTTTAGAAGCAGACAAAACAAACGGATTAGAAAAAAAATCGGAAGTATTAACATTTCATATTCGTTCGGTTTCTAAAGATAGGTTTGATAAAAAAATAGGAAATATAAATACCGAGCAAGTCAATTTTATTAAAAGCACACTTGACGATATTTTAAAATATTGATAAAAATAACAAAACGCTTATTGCTTACGGCATAAAGTATAAGGCATAAAACAATGAAATTACAAAACTACATAAACGGAAAATGGGTAACAGGAGAAGGTGATGGAACACCAATGTTTGATGCTGTTACTGGCGAAATTGTCGGTTTTTCTACTACCGAAGGGTTAGATATTCCGAAAGTATTAGACTACGGACGTACAAAAGGAGATGTTTTACGCAAAATGACCTTTCAAGAACGTGGTAACATGATTAAATCTTTAGCTTTATTTTTAACCAAACGTAAAGCACAATTTTACGAGTTAAGTTACCGTACGGGAGCAACTAAAGTAGATAGTTGGATTGATATTGAAGGTGGTTTTGGTAATCTTTTTGCCAATGCATCATTACGTAAATTATTCCCAAATCAACCTTTTCACGTAGAAGGTGATCCGATAGATTTATCAAAAGGAGGACGTTTTATGGCGCATCATATTTTAGTGCCTAAAAAAGGAATTGCAGTGCATATTAACGCATTCAATTTTCCTATTTGGGGAATGTTAGAAAAGTGTGCTGTAAATTGGATGGCAGGTGTTCCGGCAGTAGTTTTACCAGCACCTCAAACCGCTTTTTTAACAGAAGCAGTAGTGCGTGAGATTGTAAATTCAGGTATTTTACCAGAAGGTGCATTGCAGTTGTTAAGTGGTATGACCAAAAATATTTTGGATACGGTAGATTCTCAAGATGTAGTGACCTTTACGGGGTCTGCAAAAATTGGCCGTTTATTAAAAGCGCATCCCAGATTAATAGAAGAATCAGTGCCATTTACAATGGAGGCAGATTCTTTAAACTGTGCTATTTTAGGAGAAGATGCGGTTCCGGGAACTCCAGAATTCGATTTATTTGTAAAAGAAGTTCGTAAGGAAATGACGGTAAAAGTAGGTCAAAAATGTACGGCTATCCGTAGAGTTATCGTTCCAGAAAACCTAATGGAAGAAGTACAAGCAGCATTAATTAAACAATTAGACAAAGTTACTATTGGAGATCCTCGTTTAAAAGAGGTTCGTATGGGGGCTTTAGTAAATCAAAAACAAGTAGCAAGTGTAAAGGAGCAAATCGCTAAAATTGCACAGACTGCTAATATGGTTTATGGTAGTTTAGATGAAGTAAATACAATTGGTACAGACACTAAAAATGGTTCATTTATGAATCCGATTTTACTACGTGAAGACAATCCTTTTACCAATACAACAGTACACGAAACCGAAGCATTTGGTCCAGTAAGTACTATAATGCCGTATAAAAATTTAGACCAAGCTATTGAGTTGGCACAAATGGGTAAAGGGTCTTTAGTGTCTTCAATTTTTACGTTTAATGATACTATTGCTCGTGATTATGTAATAGGTGCAGCTTCTCATCACGGACGTATTTTAGTGGGTAACCGCGAAAATGCGAAACAAAGTACCGGTCATGGTTCTCCACTACCACAATTAGTACACGGTGGTCCAGGTAGAGCTGGTGGCGGTGAAGAAATGGGTGGTATGCGAGGTATCAAACATTATATGCAGCGCTGTGCTATTCAAGGCACACCAACCACACTAACAGAAGTTACGGGTATCTATCAACCTAATGCAAAGTATAAAACTTCGGAAAAACATCCGTTTGCTTACCATTGGGAAGATATTCAAGCAGGAATGTCATTAAAAACACACAACCGTACAGTTACCGATACCGATATTATTAACTTCGGAAACTTAACCTGGGATCATTTTTATGCACATACTGATATTACATCATTAGAAGGTAGTATTTTTGAAAAGCGTACCGCTCACGGTTATTTTATTATTGCCGCTGCAGCAGGTTTATTTGTGTATCCTAATAAAGGACCCGTAGCTGCAAATTACGGATTGGAAGATTGCCGTTTCTTACGCCCTATTTATCATAATGATACTATTTATGTACGTTTAACCTGTAAAGAAAAAGTAGATCGTGATTCTCGTGGTACGGAATTGCCTTGCGGAATTGTAAAATGGTTTGTTGAGGTTTTTGATACTGAAGATGAATTGGTTGCGGTAGCAACAATACTAACGATGGTTCAGAAAAAAACACCTTTTGCAACCATAAATGCAGAAACTATTCCTAATTATTTAGCAAAATTAAAAGAAGATGCTAAACCCGTTTGGGGCAAAATGAGTGCGCAACAAATGGTAGAACATCTAGAATATTCGTTACGTGTAGCATCTAGCGAAATTCAAGATTTTGACATAGAAACTCCAGCTAAAATATTAGAAAAAGTACACGAAAATTTATATACTTTTGATGCGATGCCTAAAAACTATAAAGCACCAAAAGTGTTGGAAGAGAGGTGTGTAGTTTTACGTTATGAAAATTTAACAGGAGCAAAACAAGCTTTATTAACGGCTTATGAAGAATTTACAACATACTTTAAAGAAAATCTTGAGGTAAGAACTAAAAATGCAGTTTTTGGTGAATTGAATAAATTTGAATGGGATTTAACCCACACCAAACATTTTAACCATCATTTTGAACAATTTGACTTGCTATAGCAAATCAAATTGTTCAAAGTGACTCCCGTGAAAACGGGAGCTTTTAGAAGATATAATATGTAGCATATACATAAAAATAGAAACCTTAGTATAAAATTTAAATGATTAAGCATTATCTTTATATTATTACAAATAAACCAAACGGTGTTTTATATATAGGAATAACTAAAGATTTAAAAAGGAGAATCTATCAACATAAAAATAAATCGCATTCAATAACATTTTCTGCAAAGTATAATCTAAATAAAATAGTATATTTTGAAGTTTTAGCATCTAAAGAAAAAGCTATCTTAAGAGAAAAACAAACGAAAAAATGGAATCGAAGATGGAAAATAGAATTAATAGAAGAAAATAATTCTAAATGGATAGAATTGTATGATAATTTGTAA
>CAZSQD010000036.1:0-14034 GCA_964608925.1 uncultured Kordia sp. | reverse complement strand
CTACTATTTTATGTTCAAAAATTGTAATGAATCCAAAAGAAAAAGAGGTTATTGAAGCACCAACAAAAGGTAAAAAAGTAACACGTAAAGAATACAATGATATCATGACTAAAAAAATTGAAGAAATGCGTGAAATGTATGGTGGTCGTGGTAGAAAAAGCGGAATGGGAAGACACTAAATCGCGGGGCGATAGTCAAATTATCATTATAAAATCAATATTTTTAGCGCATAACTCAACATGAAACACCTATTTATACTTGCACTATTGTGCATTACAAACTTTTCTTTTAGTCAAATAAAAATGGAAGGATTTGTAAAAGACAGCATTGGAAACCCGTTAGAAATGGCTAACGTAATTGCCATTAATCAAGCTACAAAAACCTTAGATTCTTATGCAATTACCAATGATAAAGGACGTTATAAATTAGATTTAAAACCTAATGCATCCTATAAAATTCAAATAAGTTACATAGGTATGAAAACTTTTGAAAGTATTTTTAATACCCAAGAAAAAAACGAAACAAAAACATTTGTTTTACAAGAAGACAACAAACTAGACGCAGTAGAATTGGTGTATGAAATGCCCGTAACCATAAAAGGAGATACCCTAATTTACAATGCCGATTCCTTTAAAAATGGTACCGAAAAAAAATTAGAAGATGTACTTAAAAAACTTCCAGGTGTAGAAATTAATGCTGATGGCGAAATTGAAGTAGAAGGAAAAGTAGTGACAAAGGTAATGGTTGAAGGTAAAGATTTTTTTGATGGCGACTCCAAATTAGCTACAAAAAATATTCCTGCCGATGCTATTGATAAAATTCAAGTATTAAAAAACCATAGTGAAGTAGGGCAATTACGTGGTGTTACCAGTAATGAGGACTCTATTGCTATTAACATTAAACTAAAAGAAGGAAAAAAGAATTTTTGGTTTGGCGAAATTACAGCTGGAGCTGGTAATGATAACGGTAAAGATTTATATTTAGCACATCCTAAATTATTTTACTACAGCCCTAAATACAGTGTAAACATTATTACCGACTTTAATAATATTGGTGAAATACCTTTTACCCGTAGAGATTATTTTAACTTCTCTGGTGGCTTTAGGAATATGAATAGTAGCGGCACAGGATTTAATGTTACAGCCAATGATATGGGCTTTTTATCGCTTCAAAACAATAAAGCAAAAGCAATTGATAGTAAATTTGGGGCGGCAAATTTTAGTTATTCTCCTACAAAAAAACTAACACTTAGTGGTTTTGCTATTTATTCTGGCACGCGTACCAATTTACAAGAAAATACAATTAAAACCTATGTAAATACAGCCAGCAACTCAACACCTCCTAATGAATTTACAACGAGTGCAACACATCAAAAAAGTGATTTAGGCTTGTTTAAATTAAGTGCCAATTACAAACAAAATAGTAATAACCAATTGGATTATGATGTGTTTACAAAAATTTCAAAACAACGCGAATTTCAAAATTTATTTTCCTCTATTACTAGTAATGTAAATGAAACACAAGAGCAAAAGCCTTTTAGCATCAATCAAAATTTTAACTATTATTATACCGCAAATGAAAACCATATTTTCGCATTATCTATGCAACATTTGTGGCAAGATGAAGATCCGTTTTACAATGCTTTATTAGCACAAACTAGCACCTTTAATTTTGATACCGTTTTAGGGTTAAATAGTACTCAAAACAGTTATAACATTGCACAAACCAAACGAATTAAAACCAATAAATTTGACACCAAGTTAGATTATTGGTATGTATTAAATGCAAAAAGCAACATTAACTTTACCCTTGGCAACTTATTGAGTACACAACAATTTGATTCGGAAATTTATCAAATTTTAGACAACGGCAACAATATACATTTAAACAATGCTTTGACACCGGTAACTAATAATGTAAAATACAATTTAAGCGACACTTATTTAGGAATTCACTACCGTTTAAAAGCTGGTAAATTTACGTTTACACCTGGTTTCTCCTTACATAATTACAGCACTAAAAATGAGCAATTAGACACTGAAGTCTCTCAAAATTTCTTTAGAATTTTACCTGATTTCAATACCCATATTCAATTAAAAAAGAGTGAAAACATAAACTTCAACTATAAAATGAAAACTACATTTACTGATGTTAATAAATTAGCAGAAGGTAGTGTTTTAAATAACTACAACGCATTATACCAAGGAAACCGAACCTTAGAAAATGCACTATCACATAACTTAAATTTAAGTTATTTTAGTTTCAATATGTTTAACTATACTAACGTTTTTGCTTTTATAAATTATAGCAAACAAATTGATCAAATTAGAAATCAATCAGTATTTAATGGGGTATTCAACTCATCCTCATCCTTTAATTCTAATTTTGCTGATGAAGTACTTTCTGCAAATGGGCGTTTTGAACGTCGTTTTAGAAAAATAAAAGCCTCTTTGGGTGGTAATTTTTCATTATCAAAATTTAATCAGTTGGTAAACAACCAACGTAGTGTAAGCGAATCATTTTCGCAAACTTATAAAACCAAATTGAGTACCAATTATAAAAAAGCACCCAATGTAGAGATAGGGTATAATTTAAAAATTAATGACTATACACAAGGCAATATCAGTACTAAGTATTTTACCCACAGCCCTTTTATTAATGTAGATGCGTACTTTTTAAAAGGCTTTGTATTTAAAGCAGATTATACTTATAATAATTACAAAACAAAAGAAACAACCATTAACAACTATAGTTTTTTAGATGCCAGCTTACTGTACCAAAAAGAAGATAGTAAATGGGAATATAAAGTTGGAGTTACTAATATTTTAAACACCACCTCATTAAATCAAAACAACTCCAGTACCGTATTTACCAGTACTAGTGAATATTTTATTCAACCACGCTACGTAGTGTTGAGTTTAAAGTATGATTTATAAGTCGATCGTGGGACAACAGCCTATTAATAAAAAGGGATGCCAATTGGCATCCCTTTTTTAATATCATTATATTACGTGTTACTTCACAACAACCACAAAATAATTCTTTTTACCGCGTTGCAATAAAATAAACTGTCCGTTAATTAAATCGGTAGCTGTAATTTTATAATCAGCTTTTATTTTTTCTTTATTGATGGAAATAGAGTTTTCTTTTAAAGCACGTTTGGCATCACCGTTAGATTTTAAAAAACCTGTTTTTTCTACTAAAATAGTCATCATATCCAAACCTTCTTTTAAGTCAGACTGATTAATCTCAGCTTGTGGTACGCCATCAAATACATCTAAAAAAGTTTGAGAATCTAATGCTTTTAAATCTTCTGAGGTAGACCTGCCAAATAAAATATTAGAGGCTTTTAAGGCATTCTCTAAATCTTCTTTTGAGTGCACCATTACCGTTACCTCTTCTGCTACTCGTTTTTGCAACAAACGTAAATGTGGTTGCTCTTTATGCTCAATTATTAAAGCATCAACCGTTTCTTTATCTAAAAAGGTAAATATTTTAATGTATTTTTCAGCATCTTCATCCGAAGCATTTAACCAATATTGGTAAAACTTATAAGGAGAGGTACGGGTTCTATCCAACCAAACATTCCCACTTTCGGTTTTCCCAAATTTAGTACCATCTGCTTTTGTAATTAATGGGCAAGTAAGCGCATACGCTTTACCTCCTGCAACTCTACGCACCAACTCGGTACCTGTAGTAATGTTTCCCCATTGATCACTACCACCCATTTGAATTTTACAATTTTTTTCACGGTATAAATGTAAAAAATCATACCCTTGAAACAATTGGTAGGTAAACTCGGTAAAACTCATCCCTACATTAGATTCGGCACTCAATCGTTTTTTAACCGATTCCTTAGCCATCATATAATTTACGGTAATATGCTTACCAATATCACGTGCAAAATCAATGAATGAAAAGTCTTTCATCCAATCGTAATTATTTACCAATTCGGCTTTATTTTTTATATCCGAATCAAAATCAATAAAACGTTCTAATTGACTTTTTATACCGGCTATATTTTTAGCCAACGTTTCTTCGTTTAACAAATTACGCTCTGCTGATTTCCCTGAAGGATCTCCAATCATACCCGTAGCACCACCTACCAAAGCAATTGGTGTGTGACCCGCACGTTGAAAGTGCATTAATATAATAATTTGCACCAAACTACCAATGTGTAATGATTCGCCTGTAGGATCAAAACCAATATACCCCGAAGTCGCTTCTTTTAACAATAACTCTTCAGTTTCGGGCATAATTTGATGTAACATTCCTCTCCAACGTAATTCTTCAACAAAATTCATGATAATGGTTTTAAAATTTTGACAAATATAATGGTATAATCTATTTTCTGCCCTAAAAAAAGCATCAAAATAAATTGATGCTTTTAATTGATTACTAAACCATACTATTAATAATAATGATAATTTCAGTTTCTCTATGTTAAAAAATATTTGGCTATCGCCCCACAATTAACCCGCCAACTCCAAATGATCTTGTAAGGACTGGATAGCCGTATTAATAATTAACGCATTAAAAACGGATTGATTATTGGGCTGATGCGCCAACTCCAATGCCTCATAATATGACTTACGAGAAATATTATCTCCTTTTAAATTGGCAATAGTAAACCCATTTTGCAATAAAATAAGATTCATAATAAGCCGACACGTACGCCCATTACCATCAATAAACGGGTGGATAGTAACTATTTTTTGATGCATTTGAGCCGCCAACAATACTGGGTGTATTTTACCACGTACACTGTTGTAATACATAAACACATCTTCCATTTGCTTATCTAATAAATACGGTTGTGGTGGTTTATGTGAAGACCCTGAAATAATTACAGGGACTTTACGGTATACCCCTGCGTTAGACCTATCAATAGATTTTAAAATTAAATAATGTATTTCTTTTAAAACACGCTCCGTTAAAGGTTCTTTATTTTGCACCAATTCATAAATAAAATCAATAGCTTCATAATGGTTTACTGCCTCCAAATGCTCTTTAACTGATTTACCCGAAATAGTTAAACCCTCATTAACCACCAAATGCGTTTCTTGCATAGTTAACGTATTACCCTCAATTAAATTACTATTAAACGTATATGCAACATTAAAATACTCTTGCATTTTTAACAACTGAGTTGCATTTAATGGTTTTTTACCCACCCAATTTTGATGTAAGGTATCTATGGTTTGTAATGCTTTGACAATAGACTCATTTTCTGGTGGATTATTATTTTGAACAGCATAAGTCATTGCCTCTTCTGCTACTATAAAAGCATCTTGTGCAAAAGGCTCTCCTTGTAATTCATATAAAATTTTATCACTCAACCAAGCAGTAAAAGCAGCTTTATGTGATATGCCATAAAAATTAGCCAACACCTTTACTTGAGCACGTGTTGCCTTACGTAAACTACGCTCTATTTTACTCAAAATTGCGGCATCTATACCCAATTTTAACCCTACCTCACTAAGTGTGTAGTTTTTGTTTTTACGCTGTGTAGCTAATAATTTCCCAAGAGCTTTCATGATATTGACATTTTTATTATTGACAGTAATTAGTCAAATTTAATTGATTTAAAAAACTTATACACATTTATTACAAAAACAAGTATCTTCGTGCTTATGATTTTAGTTACAGGAGGTACAGGTTTGGTGGGTTCTCATTTATTATATAAGCTTACTTTAAACGAAGAAAAAATTATTGCGATTTATCGTGATATTGAGACATTAGAACGTGTAAAAAAAGTATTTGGATATTATACTGATGATGTAACTATACTTTTTAATAAAAATAGAATGGATACAAGCAGATATTACTGACATACCTGCTTTAGAAATTGCTTTTCAAGGAATTACCAATGTATACCATTGTGCTGCAAATTTATCTTTTAACACTAAAAACTACGAAGCCTCTAAGGCAACCAATGTAATTGGAACTGCTAATATTGTAAATTTTTGTTTGAGTGAAAAAATAGAAAAACTATGCTATGTGAGTTCGGTTGCTACATTAGGTGAAGACACTATAAAACCAATTACTGAAACCACACATTGGAACCCCGAAAACAATAAAAATAACATTTATGCCATTACCAAATACAATGCAGAACTGGAAGTTTGGAGAGGCACTCAAGAAGGGTTAAGTGCCGTAATTGTAAATCCTGGGGTGATTATGGGTGCTGGATTTTGGAATAACGGAACAGGAGAGATATTTAGTAAAATAGCTAACGGATTTGGATATTACACTTCTGGAACTGTAGGCGTTATTGATATAAATGACGTAGTTG
Organism: uncultured Kordia sp.; assembly: GCA_964608925.1. Classification (GTDB taxonomy): domain Bacteria; phylum Bacteroidota; class Bacteroidia; order Flavobacteriales; family Flavobacteriaceae. The sequence continues at coordinate 7,739 of CAZSQD010000036.1, read as the reverse complement.
ATGTAATGATAAACTTAATGCATACCAATATTAAAAATGAAAAATTTGTATTAATTTCAGAAAACATCCGTTATCAAAAATTAGTATCTGAAATTAGCCAATACCTTAACCTAAATCAAAAACTTACCGAATTAAAAAAATGGCAACTTGTAGTTTTTTATCAATTTGAAAAAATAAAATGTTTGTTTTCAAAAAGCACACCTTCATTGAGTAGAGCAACTATAAATTCAAGCTTTAAAAATTTGAATTATAATGCTTCAAAAATTAAAAATGCAATTAATTTTGAGTTTACACCCATATCAAAAAGTATCCAAAACATAGCAAAACAATATCAATCTGACTTAAAACAAAAAGCAACTTAACGTAAGTTAAATTACTTTTTTAAGATAATACACTGTTATCAAGTTTTCTTGGGGAAAAATTACATCTAACAAATATATTACAGTCAAAAATAAACAATTTATTCTTACTAAAACTTAATCTATATTAACTACTCGTTTTTAATTTCTTTTTTAATCTTACTTAAAAACTCTTTAGTAAAACCTAAATAAGAAGCAATCATATATTGTGGAAAACGCTCTTCTATATTTGGTCTGTTCTCTAAAAAGTCCAAATATTGTTCTTTAGCCGTTAAATTTAATTTTTTAACAATACGATCATGTGCTAAAATCAGTCCCGTACCAAAAATTTTTCTAAAAAAAACATTAATAATAGGAGCTTCTAAATATAAGTTTTCTAAGTTTTGAAATGAAATTTGTAATACTTCTAACTCATCTACACATTGTATATTATATGCCGCAGGAACTTGATTTAAAAAACTATTAAACTCCATTGACCAATGATTTTCCATTGACAATTGTAATATTTGCTCATTACCATCTTTATCTAAAAAATATTTTTTTAAGCTACCTTTAATAATAAAAGATCTATACTTACAAACTTCTGAATGCCTTACAATGTATTCGTCTTTTAAATATTTACGATGCTCAAATTTAGAACATATAATATCTATATCTATTTGAGACAAACTTACATATTTATTAAAACTTGTTATTAGGGGAGCGTAATTCATATCTATTGGGGTTTATAAAATTCATTACCAAATTTCTACTCTATTTTCTGGGGTTACATACCCTTTATCACCTTTTTTAATAGCAAATGCTTTGTAAAAAGCAGTTACATTTTTTAATGGTTGTACAGCTCTTACCATACCTGGAGAATGTGGATCTGTTTTAATTTGATTTTTTAAAGCCTCATCTCTATATTTACTACGCCAAACAGTTGCCCAAGACATAAAGTAACGTTGTTCCGCAGTGAAGCCATCAATTTTTTCTGGTCTTCCGTTTTTAATAAACGACAATTGCAAAGCATCATAAGCTACATTTACTCCTCCTAAATCGCCAATATTTTCCCCTAAAGTAAATTCGCCATTTATAAAAGTTTCTGGTAATACTTTTATTGCACTGTATTGGTCTGCTAATTTTTTACCTAATACCTCAAACTGTACTAAATCTTCTTTTATCCACCAATCATTTAAGTTTCCATCTTTATCAAAACGCGCTCCAGAATCATCAAAACTATGTGAAATTTCGTGTCCAATTACTGCTCCAATACCTCCGTAATTTACAGCATCGTCTGCGTTAAAATCAAAAAAAGGTGGTTGTAAAATTGCTGCTGGAAAAACAATTTCATTATAAGATGGGTTAAAATATGCATTTACCGTTTGCGGGCTCATGTGCCATTGTGTTTTATCAACTGGTTTATTGAGTTTTGCTACGCGTTCATTAAAACGCCACTTAGCCGCATTTAATTGATTTTTAAAGTAAGACTCTCCTATTTCTAAAGCACTGTAATCTTTCCATTTATCAGGATAACCAACTTTAACCGTTGTTGCTTTTAATTTTTCAATAGCTTTTAGTTTCGTCTCGACACTCATCCAAGAAACATTTTTAATTCTTGTTTCAAAAGCATTTAACACATTTGTAATCATGTCTTGTGCCTTTTGTTTTGCGGCTGGTGGAAATTTTTCTGCTACATACAATTTACCTAATGCCTCTCCTAAAGTTCCGTTTATTCTTGCTAATGCACGCTCATTTTGTGGGCGTTGTTTTTTAGCTCCTTTTAAGGTTTTTGAATAGAAATTCCAATTTGCTTTTTCAATATCTTCACTTAAAAAACTTGCGGCATTATTAAAAGCTGTCCAACGTAAATAAGCTTTCCAATTAGCTACATTATCTGTAGCTAAAATATCTTGTAATGCTTTGGTATATTTTAACTGACTTAAAATAACAGTATCCGTTTTTACACCTAATGTTTCAAAATAGGTGTTCCATTTAATACTAGGTACCATTTTTTGCAAATCACTAACTGCTGTTGGGTTGTAACGCTTACGGGCATCTCTACGCTCTACTTTATCTAAACGTGGTTGCGCCATTTGAGTTTCAAAAGCTAATATTTGTTTTGCCTGTGTGTTTGCTTTTGCTTCAGTATCGCCTAAAAATTGTAACATTTTAGTAATGTGAGCTACATATTTTATACGCTTATCTTTAGAGTCAGCATCATCTTTTATATAATAATCTCTATCTGGCAAACCTAAACTTCCTGCACCTAAATACACTACGTTTTTATTACTATCTTTAGAGTCCGAACCTACATAAATTCCAAAAAAGCCTGCACTACCTGCTGATTCCATTTCTGTTAAATAGGTTTGTAAATCTGCTATATTTGCAATTGCAGCTATTTTTGATAAATAGCCGTTTATTGGTGTAATGCCCGCATTATTACGAGCTTCCATATCTAAAATAGATTTATACAACTGTACGGATTTACCCGCATCTGTATTAATATCTAAATTAGGGTTATTCATTTCTTTTTCAAGAATTTTTAATACATCAGCATCTGTATTTTTACGCAACTCATCAAAACTCCCCCAACGAGTTCTATCATCAGGTATTTCATTATTTTTTATCCAAGTACCGTTTACATAACTAAAAAAATCTTCTTTAGGACTTATAGTTGTATCCATTAAATCTAAATTGATACCTGTGTTTTTAAGAGGTTCTTCATTTTGAGTAGCATCTTTACAGCTTATAATAAATAAAGCTGCTATAGAAATATTTAGAATTGATGTTTTCATATTATTTAATTATAATTTTTTTAGTGGTTTGTTGATGTACATCATTTATATTTAAAAAATAAACACCTGTAGCTAAATTATTTAAGTTTAATTGATATAATAATGTATTGATTTTAGTAGTATATACTTTTTTACCAAAAACATCTAATACACTTAATTGTACTTCATTTCGAATGTTTTGAAATTTAATGTTAAATATCCCTTTTGATGGATTTGGGTATATTACAAGGTTATGTGTAGTATAATCCTCTATTGCTAATGGAGTTCCTGTAATTACAAAATCGTCTATAATGAGACCTTCTTTTACAACTAAACCGTCTGATTTAAGAGCAATACGAAATAATATATTAGTTGCTCCTGTTAAATCGGTTTCTCCTATACCTACATTTCCAGCAAAATCATAACTGTACTCTCTCATGGTTCCATTAGTTCCTCCAGATGCGTGAACATTTGCTGCTTCACCTGTCCATTGTGCTCCAGGAATACCATTTGCTGTAGCATCACTATTATACCATAAAGGCATACTATTTTTAGAACCTAAAGTAGTCCATGTTGCACCACTATCTAACGTATATTCAACATAAGCATAATCCCAATTTTCTTCAATATCAAAAGCCATATCAAAATGTAATATTGGATTTACTATTTGTGTTAAATCGTAACATTGTGAGGTTAAATAAGCATTTGCATTATTTGGATAATTACCTGATAAATTAGTTGCATATACCTGAGTACCTGAAGCAGATGCACTTAAGTTTGCACCTGTTGGCACCCCTTGTTCCCACGTAGAATTGGTTATTAAAATATCTGAAGGTGCTTCAAATGTATTTACAACATTTACCGCACTACTATCATTTGTATAAAAATCAACACTAAAAGTATTGTTTCCTGCATTTGCATCTCCTGCAATTATAGTTTCTACATTTAACACATGTAAGGCTCTTGATAAGTTTAATTGAGGTAATGTAAATGTAGTTTCTAATGTTGACGCCAATGACCCTGACCAGTTATAAGTACTTGTTACACCACCATCTACTGTGTAATTTACAGCGATAGCATTTATGGTATTTAAGCCGTTATTTTTTACAGTGATTTCCGGTAAAACATTTGTAGAACAGTTAATATTTACTGATGTTGGATTATTTATTGTAATCATTTTCACATCATTAGCTACCATTTGAACAGGTATTGAAGACCTCCAAACACCTCTACCATAAGTTGCAGCGGTTATGGATTCATCTATTATGTTGATTTCTAAATCTGTTACTTGTGTATTTGGTAAATTTACAAAAAATGGTTCCCAATTTATTGAGGTATCATCTAAACGATACACTCCTAAACCTGTTGCTAAAAACACAGGGTTATCAGTATGATTTGCTTGATGCACAATATCTGTAAAATATTCCCCAACACCTGCTGTTGGTAAATTTGAGGTAACATTATTAAACGTTGCTCCTGCTAATCCATTAGTGGTTTTAAAAACACCTCTACCAACTCCTGATGTAGTTATCCAAACAATATTAGGGTTAGTTTGATGCACACCTATTCCTTTTACATCAGATCCAAATGTTTCAATATTTGTAAATGTAACCCCAGAGTTTGTGCTTCTTTTTAATACATTATCTACAACGGCATACATAATAGTGTCATCAGATGGTGCTATTTCTAACAAATCACATCTATCGGTAGTAAATGCATTAAAGTCTGCCAATTCTACCCATGTAGTTCCGTCTAATCTAAATAATTTTTCATATCCACCGTATAATTTTCCTACCGAATTTATTGCCATTGGAGTTACCCAATTTCCGTTTTCTGGTTTGGTAACGGAGCCACTTAATGTTGCTCCTGCATCTGTAGAAATATATGGGCCTCCTCCACTTTGAATGAACCCATAAAAAATATTTTCATTGGTAGGGTCTACAGCGGTATCCATACCATCTGCTCCATAATAATTTCTTGACTGCCCTGTTGTACTGTTAAAAGCGTGCCCTCCGTTATCTTGCAAACCACCTACCATTTTATTTACATTTGTAGTAGATACTGCTATTTTATACAACTGACTTGCTTGTATCCCAAACGTGTGATTTTCAAAAGTTGCTCCATTATCATTTGAAGAATATACTCCACCGTCCGTACCTGCGTACATAATCCCATTATATGCTCTTAAAAAATGAATATCGGCATGCGTATATGCAGATCCTAATGGAGCACTCCAGTTGTTAATTTTAGTGAAATTTGTACCGCCATTATTAGATCTCCAAATATTTAAACAACCTACATATACTTGATTAGCATTCACATCAGAAACTCCTAAAGCTAAATCATACCAACCTTGGGTAGACTCCAATATATCCGTAGTTGTATTTCTTGCTGTAAAACTATTACCACTATTTGTGGATCTATACAACCCTTGTATAGTCCAATCTGTTTTTACAGATAACACATATACATAACCTGAGTTTGCAGGAGTAACATCAATAACTAACCTTCCTGAGTTTGCTGGCAATCCTGTTGAAACCTGAGAAAAAGTAGTACCACTATTGGTAGATTTGTAAAATTTATTTGACGTTACTACGTAAATAAAATTAGGATTTCCTGGTCTTAATTTAATATCTTTAATATCACCTGCTAGTGTTTGATTCCAATTTACCCCTGCATCTGTTGTTTTATAAACACCATTATTAGTTGCTACCCATAAAACATTTGAATTTGTAGGGTGCATATAAATGTCATTCATAGATGTTGGTGAATTACCTGGGTTTAACCCTGTAGCGTTCCAAGTTGTTCCTCCATCTGTAGATTTCCATACCCCTACACTTTGAGAGTCTCCTGCATCATCATCACCTGTTGCAATGTAAATCGTATCCGAATCATTATAATCAACAGCAATCCCTGAAACTCCTATTTGAGGTAGTTTATCTGTTAATGGTATCCAAGAAGAACCATTATCAGTAGATTTCCAAATACCACCTGCAGGTGTTCCCACATACCAAATATTAGTACTATTAGCTGCATTATTAGGGTCTACCAACACTACATTTACTCTTGCTTGACCTGTTGACCAAGAACCTGTACCCACTGTTGTAAATGGACCTACTGGTTGCCAATTACTTTGATCTGCTAATACTGATTTGGATGCGGTTGAAAAATTATTTTTTGCTTCCCAAGCATTCCATTTATCTTGTGCAGTTGGTAGATATCCATTAACGTTTACTTCGCTTTCTACTTGATACTCCCACCTTTTAAATGGTTTATATCCGCTACCCTTTTTGTTTTTATCATGAGTTTCCCAATACGTATTAAACGCTTCTTGAACTTCATAAAAAGTAAAAAGTTGTGGTTGCTGCTTGCGTTGTTGCATTTCTTGAGGGGAAATATATTTTTTTAAATTTTTAATCCAAGGTGCAGATTCATTAAATTGTGCAAAGCTGACGTTAATAGCTAAAAACGCTATTAAAAGTGTAATTTTTTTCATTTTGGGTTATTTTTTGGGCTGGGTAAATATATGCAAATAACTGATTGGATGGGTGTTATTTTAATCTATATATTAATTTACTTTCTATACTCTCTTTCAATTTAACAACTTCTGTTACTTTTTCATTAGGTATGGTTATTGACAACACATAGTGTTTAATTTTCCAAACACCATTTATTTTTATCAATACTCCAGAACCTCTGCAAATTTTCATTTGTGTATCTAACAATTCATCAAACCAAGCAATGTTTTGACTTACATATATGTTACGCTCTAAGGTTGTAAAACTCCATGCTTTACCAGCATCAAAATAAGGCTTTGAAAACGCTTTAAAATCCTTTAATTGCCAATTTTCAGTAGCATCCGTACCCATAAAAACGGCATCATTTGTCATGTAGCTAAAATAGTTGTTAAATTCAGCTTTTGCTGCTGCTTGATGCCATTTATTTAAAACTACTGTAATTTCTGCTTTTGCTACTCCTTCTTTATTTTGTTGCGCAAAACTAAAATTAACACAAAATAATAGCAGGATTAATTTACTTATATTTTTCATAATCTTTTTCTTTAATTAACAATGCTTTTGTTTGATTTATAAATAAGTTATATGCTTTTTGTGTATTTAATTTTCGTGGTGCTGCTTGTTTAAAATCTTGTTCTTTTACAAATTGATTTAGCATTAACAACTCGGTTTCTAATACTTTAATTCGCGCATATATTGTTGGGGTTTTAAATTTTTCTGGTAGCGTTTCTTTTAATTTGTTTAGTAAGTTTATAATTTGCTCCAATTCTTTTTGAGTAGTAATATTTTTTGATGCTACACTTTTTAATTCGTCTTGAAAGTTAACCAACTCTACCCAATCTGAGATTACTAAAGTGCCATCTTTTAAAATAACAGACGGCGCCATAAGTGTATCTATCTTTATTTGAAGAGGCGCTTCTATTTTGGAGTGATTTCCTTCTTTTTTACAAGAAATTAAAAATAAAATACTTACTATTACAATTGCTTTATTCATTTTAATTCGTCCTTTTTTTACAAATATAATTTTAAAAACCTATGTTAGTCTCATTTTTACAACTTTAATTCAAGTAGTAAATGCAACTTTTCGAGGATTAGATTATTATAATTAT
>CAZSQD010000035.1:0-14314 GCA_964608925.1 uncultured Kordia sp. | reverse complement strand
TTCAAGGAAAAGAACAAAAAATGCTAGTCAAAACTTTTCAATACTTAATAAAATAGCACTCAATCTATTAAAAAACGAAAAAACTAGTAAAATAGGCGTCAAAAGTAGACGTATGAAAGCAGGTTGGGATAACCATTACCTTATTAAGGTACTAAATCTAATGAAAGTTTAATGCGTTTGCCCTGTAAATACTTCCAAACATTGTCTTCTTTCACAAATTTAGAGTTTTCGTGTAAGTATTCATCTGTACCATTTTCATTAAAATAAGCTTTAAATTCTACCGTATCTTCAGTAGTGTTTAAAACTTCCAATTTTTGCCATTTTACAGATTTTGCCCAATCTAAAATTTCTTGTTTTTCTTTTAAAGGTCGGGTAGTAGAGTGGTGGCTTTCCATTAAATAGTCAATATTACCCATTGTAAAAGCAGTATAACGAGCGCGCATCAATTGTTCGGCTGTTTTTACATCGGTACTATTTTGATGCGCAATTGCACAACAATCTTGATATAATTTTCTGCTGCCACATGGGCAATTTTGAAGTTGTACCTTGCTACGGGCTACAATTTCTTTTAAGCGTATTTTGTTTTGCAACTTTGCATTTTTAACTTTGTTTTTTTTCTGATTTAAAAGTTTAGTATGCTTTGCTTTATTGTTTCCGTTTTTAACTTTTCCTTTTTTTGACATAACTTAATCGCGTAGCTCATCCCGATAATTATCAGGAGGTTTAATTTTTAGTACTTATATTGAAAGTGAATAAATAAAATTGAACACCTCATATTTTAGGGTAGGAAGTTTAGTCATCATCATTAGCGCGTTCTACTAATTTCTCATTTAAAATCTTTTTTTGTTTAATGCCTAACCCTTTTAGTTTTTCAACTCTGGTAATTAAATTTCCTTTACCTGTTAGTTTTTTCATAGTACCTTCATAACTGCCTTGTACGGTTTTTAACTGGCTTCCTACTTTAATTAAATCTTCAGTTAAATTTACAAATTGATCATATAACCTGCCGGCTTGAAGTGCAATTTCTTGTGCATTTTTTTGCTGTTTTTCATTGTTCCACATAGAGTCAATAGTACGTAAAGTAGCTAGTAAAGTAGTTGGAGTTACAATAATAATATTACGTTCAAAAGCTTTATTGTATAGATTGTTATCCTCATTTATAGCTATGGCAAATGCAGGTTCAATAGGTATAAAAAGCAACACAAAATCAGGACTTTCAATTTTGTATAATTCATGGTAATTTTTGGCACTAAGCTGTTCAATATGTTTTTTTATAGAGTTTACGTGGTCTTTTAAATGTTTTTGTTGTAAATCTTTATCATCTTCATTAACATAGCGTTCATAATGGGTTAAAGATACTTTGGAATCTACAATCATTTTTTTATTTTGAGGCAAGTGTATCACCACATCTGGTATTACAGTTTTTCCGTCTTCGGTTAGGTAACCCTGTTGGGTTTCATATTCTCTTCCTTTTTCTAAACCAGATTTTTCCAATACACGCTCTAGTACTAATTCACCCCAATTCCCTTGAAATTTACTATCCCCTTTTAAAGCTTTAGTAAGGTTAAGCGTTTCTTTACTCATTTGTTGGTTGAGATCTTTTAATCCCAAAATTTGCTGTTTTAAAGACGCATGATAATTGATACTCTCTTTGTGTGTGTCTTCAATTTTCTTTTCAAAATGAAGTATTTTATCTTGTAGCGGATTTAAAATATTTTTGATGTTTCTGTTATTAATTTCAGTAAACTTATTGCTTTTTTCTTCTAAAATTTTATTGGCTAAATTTTCAAATTGAATTGTAAATTTTTCTTGCAGTTTTTCAACCTCCTCTTTTTGCGTATTGTTTTTTTCTTGTAAATTTTTAAAATTAGCATTAAGTTGTGTGTATTCAATAATAGCTTTTTCTTTTTGAGCTCTTACTTTTTCTAGCTCTTGGCTAACATCTTGAATTTGAGTTTTTAAGTCGCTTATTTGATTAATAAAGGTTTCTTCTTGATTTTTTAACGATACAATTGCATTTTCTTGCGCTAAATCCAATTGCTGTTGTAAGGATTTATTGCGTTCATTACTATTATTTAAAGCCGTTAAATTACTAACTTTACTAATGTATTTTCCTATAATAAATCCGATTGCTAAAAATAGAATTGCGGTGATTAAGAGTATGATGGTTTCGTTCATTTTTTATTTATTTTTATGCAGATAAAGGTACAGGATATCTTTCTTTTTTAAAAAGAATTTATTCTTATTTAATTTTAAAACTTGATGTCTTTTTGTCAAAAGTAACCAAATCAGAAGGAAACAGATTATCAAATGCTTTTTTTGCAATCAATTCTTGTGGACTACCTATACTAGTTTCTTCTTTTTTCATTACAATTAATTGATCACATAAAGATAGGGCTACATTAATTTCGTGTGTTGAAAATAAAATGGTTTTTTTCATTTCTTGAGCCAATTGTTGTAATAGCTTTAATACGGATACTTTGTGGTATAAGTCCAAATGAGTAGTAGGTTCATCTAAAATAATTAAGGGTGTATCTTGCGCTAATGCCCTTGCTAACATTACTTTTTGTAACTGTCCATCACTCAGTTCAAAACATCTTTTATGGGCTAAGTGCGTAATGTTTGTCAATTGCATTGCCTCCTCCGTTTTTTGAATATCTTTAGGTTTTAAGGTGCCAATCCAATTGGTATAAGGTTGTCTTCCTAGAGTAATAAGCTCTTGTACGCTGAGGTTTATATTTGATACATTCTCCGTTAATACCACACTTATTTTTGTAGCCAATTGATGTGGTTGTATTTGGTTGATGTCTTCTTTATCAATAAAGAAATTGCCATTAATAACGGGTAATTGTTGTGTAATTGTTTTTAATAAAGTAGATTTTCCAATACCATTTGTGCCAATTAATCCTATTAAACTACCTTTTTGCAATTCAAAATTAATGTTTTTTGCAATTACAGTAGTTTCTTTTTTATTGGTGTAGCCAATTGCAAGATTATGAGCTTTTAAAACGATATTTTCAGGCTTAATTTTCAACTTTTATAAGATTTCAATTTTTACTATTTATTTTTTCAATTTTTTAATCCACATCACCCAAACATTTTCTTTTTACGAATTAATAGCCAAATAATTACGGGAGCCCCAAAAAGTGAAGTTACGGTATTTATGGGTAAAGTATATTGGCTATTAGGTAATTGCGCAATACTATCGCAAATAAGCATTAATATAGCACCAAATAGCAGTACGGCAGGTACTAATATTTTATGGCTGGAGGTATTAAACAGTAACTTGGTTAAGTGTGGTACTGCCAATCCAATAAATCCAATAGGGCCTGCAAAAGCAGTAATACTACCAGCTATAATACTGGTTGCAATAATGATGATAAAACGTTGTTTTTTTAAATTTAAACCCATACTTCGGGCGTAATTATCTCCTAAAAGCAAAGTATCTAAAGCTTTTATTGATACGATAGACATGGTAATACCAATAAAAAATAAGAGTGTAAAAATTTTTAGTTCATCCCAAGATAAATTACCCAAACTTCCAAAAGTCCAAAACATATAACGTTGCAGTTCTTCAGCTGATGAAAAATAAGAAAGTACAGTTACAATAGATGCTGTAACGCTAGCAAACATTAACCCAATAATTAATATGGCCATGGTGTTTTTTATTTTCAAACTCACTGTAACTACAGCTAAAAGTACTAAAAAACTACCTATACTGGAAGCGATAACTAAACTCCATTTGGAGAGTAATATACTGGCAAAGGAAGCACTAAATAATGACGCTCCTAATATAACAATAGCAACTCCTAAACTGGCTCCAGAACTCAAACCTAAAACATAAGGTCCTGCTAATGGGTTTCTGAATAGTGTTTGCATTAATAATCCTGATACACCCAAACCTGCGCCCACAATAATAGCGGTTATGGCTTTGGGTAATCGATAATCTAAAATGATGTATTGCCAAGAATCTTTAACGGTTTGGTCTCCTAAAAAAGTATAAATAATATCTTTTATAGGAACATGTACAGAGCCTAAAGAAATATTAAATAAAAAGCATATTAAAAGCAATACACTAAGTAGTAAAAAAGCGTTTCGGTATGTTTTTATAATTTTCAAATAGATAGGATTGGTGTTACTTCCTTTTAAAAGGATAAAAGTACAATTTAATTCTGATATTTTTCTTCAATAAGTCCATCTTTAATGGTAAATTGGTGGTTATCAAATTGTATATGAATTACGTGAGCATAGGGTATTTTTATTTCAAAAGAATCTTGTAAACTTTTGTCAATTAATTGTGCCATAATACTTCTAATTATCCCTGCGTGCGTAACTATAATTTTGTTTTTTGTTGATGAGTTGCAAATTTTTAAAAATACTGATTGGGCTCTTTTACTAAGTGTTATGTATGATTCTCCATTTGGAGGAGCTACATTTACAAAGTCATTCATCCAAATATCTAATTCTTTTTTATCAATAGCATTCCATGCAACACCTTCCCATTTGCCAAAGTTTACTTCTTGTAAATGCTCATTAAAAGTACTGTTTTGATTGAGTTTTTTTGCTAATTTTTGGCAACGCAATAATGGACTACTAAAAACCTCAAGGTTAAAAATATTTTGGGGTAATTTATTTTTAATTTGTGCTAGTTCTGTCTCAAAAGTATGAGCAACATCAATATCCAATTGCCCGTAGCAAATTCCCTTTTCAATATCTGGTGTAGTATGGCGTATTAAATATATTTCCATAGCACAATAAAACTAATATAAAATACAACTTCACTTACTTGTTGTACAGCTCCTGCACAATCCCCAGTTTGACCACCAATCCATTTATTGAATTTTTTTGCTAAAAATATTTTAGATAAGTACATGGGTATCAATACTAAAAACACTTGCCATTTCAGAAAAGTAATTAAAGGTAAACAAGCAATTACACCACTAATAATAACCATTGAAAGTGTAATTTTTGTTGCTGCAGGTTTTGCTTTACTATGGGTATCTCTAACATAAGGTTGTGTGTAAATTAATGTGGTAGCCACAAATCTACTGGTACTATGAGCAGCTATTAAAACGAAAGGGATATAATAGGTTTCAATATAAAATAAACTGTAAAACTTTAAGAGTAGGAGGAGTAAAATACCCACTACGCCATAAGTACCTAAAAGAGAATCTTTCATAATACTTAAAATTTTATCTTTGGTATAGCCACCACCAAAACCATCACAAACATCGGCAAAACCATCTTCATGAAAAGCACCTGTTGTATAAATGGTAGCTATCATGCCAAAAATAAGAGCAATTTCTTTAGGTAAAATTAGATGACTACTATAAAATACTAACGCGCCAATACTACCTACAAGAATACCGATTAATGAAAAATACTTACTGCTTTTAGACAGTATTTTAGCATCATGATTTACCCATTTGGGGCATGGAATACGTGTAAAGAACATTAAAGCGGTAAAAAATATATGAATTTCTTTTTTAAGCATAGATAGTAATGTTTTTTTATAAAATATATTTTGTCAATGTATGGTTGTTGTTGATACCTTTTATCTCTTGAATACTACTCAACTACGTGTTAACGGACAATGAAAGTCTTTTTTATAGACGGTATTAGCTATTGGAAACCGCAGCCGATTGAAAACTTGCCATTTCATTTAAAAAATTAACAGAAGCCTTTAGTAGCGGAACAGCTAAAGCAGCTCCTGTACCTTCTCCCAAACGTAAACCAATGTTTAGTAAAGGTTTTACATTTAGGTAATCTAACATTTTTTGATGTCCTTGTTCTCCAGATGTATGAGCAAAAATGCAATAGTCTAAAACTTTTTTATCAATAGTATGCGCAATTAATAAGGACGCCGTTACAATAAAACCATCTACTAAAATAAGCATTTTATTTTCGGCAGCTTGTAGTATAGCTCCGCAAAGCATTGCCATTTCATAGCCTCCAAAAGTACGTAGGGCTTCTAAAGAATTTTGTATTTGATATTTGCTTTGTACCGCTTTTAAAATCTCCATTTTTTTGTGAATTCCATCGGGATTTAAACCTGTTCCTGCCCCCACACATTCGGTTATGGGGATGTTTAAAATGTAGCTCATTATTAATGTAGCAGACGAGGTGTTACTAATACCCATTTCCCCAAAACCAACGGTATTACATCCTTTATTATGCAATTGGTTAATGATGTCAGCTCCTTTTGCAACGGCATTTTCACATTGTTGAATGGTCATTGCAGGTTGTTTTTGGTAATTTTGAGTGCCAAGATCTATTTTAGCATCAACAATGCCTTTTATGTTTGTAAAATCATAATTAACGCCCGCATCAACCACAATTAAATTTAAATCATTGGTTTTACAAAATACATTTATGGCAGCTCCTTTGTTGGCAAAATTAAGCACCATTTGTGCAGTAACTTCTTGCGGAAACGGATTTACTTCTCCTTTTTTAGCAATACCGTGATCTCCAGCAAAAACAACAATACTAGGTAGGGTAAGGGAAGGAGATAGTATATTTTGAACACACCCTATTTGTAAAGCCATATCTTCTAAACTTCCTAAAGCGCCCAAAGGTTTGGTTTTGCTATCTATTTTATGCTGTAATTTAGTTTTTAAGGTATTATTTATGGGTGCTATATTAAATGTTTTCATGAGTTTATTTTAAAGTTAGGGGTAATCCAGATACCATAAAAGTAGCTTTGTTTGCGTGTTTGGCAATATATTGATTCATCCAGCCTTGAAGCTCGGTAAATTTACGCCCAATATGCGTTTGTGCGTGTACTCCCATACCAATTTCATTAGAAATAATAATGATATTGGCAGAAGTGTTTTTAAACTTGTCAAACTCTTTTTTAGCCAATTGTAATGCTATTTGTGCATTGTTATTGTTGTCTACAAAAAAATTAGTTAACCAAAGGGTTACACAGTCAATAACAATAGTTTTACCTGTATGGATGTGTTTATAAAGTTCTTTTTCTTCTTCAATAGATGTCCATCGGCTATCTCTATCATTTTTATGACGATCAATACGTTTTTGATGGTCTTCATCCCAAATGCGTGAGGTAGCAATGTAAATGGGGGTATCGGATAATTGACAGGCTAAGTTTTGAGCAAAACTACTTTTCCCTGAACGTTCGCCTCCTGAAATATAGTACATCATAATTATTTAATTTGGTGGTAAAAATACAACTCGTGGTTGGGTAATAAATTGGGATGAAAAATTTTAATTAAATCTTTTAATACTAAATCGGGTCGGGTGGGTGCCAATTCAAAAAATAAGAGTCCTCCAGTTTTCCCTTTTCTATTCGCAAAATAGGTGTGGTTATGTGTTAATGCATCAAATTTATCAAAATGATTGTTGGTACTTAACACTTGATTTTTAGTTTCAATTCCGCTAGTACTCACCCAAAAATCAGCCTGTTGAGCGGTATCTAAAACTTCTTCAAAATTTAACGCAATACTACCACTACCCAATGTGTTTTTCCATAAGTATTCACCACCAGCATCAGCAATAAATTGCGCAGCAAAAGAGTTTCCGTACGGTACATACCAAGTATCTTTATACATCATTCCTGCTAAAACGGTAGGTTTCTGTTTCACATGAGCAACAATTTGTTTGGCTTGATTATAATTGTTTTTTATAGTGTTGAAAATAGTTTGCGCTTCTTTTTCTTTACCCAGCAATACTCCAAAAAAACGGATCCATTCGGCTTTTCCTAACGCTGTTTTTTCTAACCAATCACCGTTATATAAAATAGGTGTCCCTGTTTTTTTTAGAGTCGCAAATGATTTATTGCTACCATCAACACCAAAGGCTATAATTGCATCAGGTTGTAAATCCATTACAATTTCAGTATTAATATGTTGGGTTTTGCCAATTTCGTGAATTTTACCTTTTTCAATTAATTGCCTTGCTTTTGGAGAAGATATGAAATTTGTGTTAGGAAAACCTATCAGTTTATCTAATACATTTAAACTTTCTAAAGCGGGAATATGAGTAGTAGAGGTAACAATTAATTTAGTAATGGGCAGTTGTATTAAAACATCATACTTCAAATTTTGTGGTGCTAGCTCATCTTCTTTAACTACGATATAAGTAAGTGCTTTTTTGGAATTTGGCCACGGGTTGGTGACTTTTAAAATGGTATAATTGGAATGGTTTTCAATACTAAAACCTGAAGCATATTCAATATGTTTTTGCTTTGTTGTTACTTCAACTCTTTTGGGTTGTTTAGTAATGGTTTCTTTTTTACAGCTGTTAAAGCTAATAAAAAACAGGAACAATAATAGATGTATTTTTCTCATAATAATGCCCGTGAAAACGGGTAACATTTTTAATGTTTATAATAATTCTTGTAAAAATAGAAATCTTTTTTTTTGATTTTATTTAGGAGTAAATAAACGTCCTCCCTCCAAAGGAAAAGTATTTGCTTCAATTTATTAATTTTTGATGTAAACCTTGGGTAATTAGACCATTTTATCTATCATCCTGCAATTAAATCGCAAAAATGGAACCCCATTTCTTTGGTACTTGGCGTATTTGAAAAGCAAGCATCTTCTTTTTTCTTAGGAGCTTCGTAGGTTTTGTATACTTTATCACCAATGGTAAAATCAATTGGATTTTTAAAGATAGGACCGTCAAATACAAAGGTATGAAACTCTCCATTTTCGCCACACGGATCTACATTTTTCGGCAATTCTTTTAAAAAATCTTTAGTGATAACTTCACCAACAAATTCTTTTCCTAATACTTCCGCTTTAGTACATACTATAATGGTTTTAAAACCAAGGTCTAAAAACTCATGTACCAACTCTTTAGTGTTTCTTTTCCATAGTGGAAAGTGTGCTTTTAAGCCAACAGCTTCTAATTGTTTTTCGCGATAAATTTTTAAATCTTCTAAAAAAATATCTCCAAAAATACTGTGTGTAATTTGTTGTGCTTTTAGTTCATTATTAGTTTGTGTTAATAATGTGTTATACACATCCATTGTAGGGTTTTCAGGTAAACGCAACTGTTTTAATGGTAAATTGAGTTCTTGCGCTTGTTGTACTAATAATTCACTACGTACCCCGTGCATAGAAATTCTATCAACACTATCATTTACGGATGTGAGTAAGGTTTCAATCTGGTATTCTTTTTTTTGTTGAATGTGGTATAATGCCAAGGCACTATCTTTACCGCCACTCCAATTAAAAACTGCTTTTTTCATATTTTTCTCCTTTGAAAAAGGAGTCTTTTTTAGTTTGAATTGTCCACGAAAGTGGATAACTTTAATTCGGTTTATTTAAAATGTATGAAGCGTACTCCAATAAATTTATTGGGTAAAATTAGCAATCAAAATTTGATTTTGTTGCTTAAATTTTAAAAAATAACCGTATTTTTGCAAAATATTAGGTTTTTAGGTTGAATTACATCAACATAAAATTAAAAGGGAATGAAGTTAAAATCTTCAACTGTCCCAGCAACTGTAAGCTTTAGTCGGAAGACACTTATTGTACACTTAACCACTGTCTGTAAAAAAGATGGGAAGGAAACAATAAGATGCAAGTCAGGAGACCTGCCCAATATTAAAATTATAAATATAACTTTTTCTGGTGAAAAAGGTAGTTTTATTATGAGAAAAAAGATATTTTATTTCGTTTTATTAGGGGTAATTACAACAGTATTTGCACAACAAGATTCAATTGTACAATTGCCAACAGTTCAGTTGTCAGACATTCGTTTGAAAGCTGCTGAAGCGCATTCGATTGTTGTAAAGCTGTCCGATTCGGTTTTACAAAACAACACGAAAAGCTTTACTAGCTTATTGCGCCAAAACACAACACTTTATTTTAAAGAATATGGTGCAGGAATGACCAGTTCCGTTTCTTTTAGAGGTACAAACGCATCACAAACGGCTGTAATTTGGAACGGTATAAATATAAATTCACAAACTACAGGGCAAACTGATTTTAACAATGTTGCTATGGGTGGTTTTAATACTTTAACGGTTAAAAGTGGTGGCGGTAGTGCTTTTTATGGTAGTGGCGCTATTGGTGGGAGTGTACATTTAGGGCATCACTTTAAATTTGAAAAAGCGTTGCATATAAATGCCAGTAGTAGTGTGGGGAGTTTTGATAATTATATCAATTCAGCAAATGTTACTTTATCGAACCCTAAAAGTACCTTTAACGGTTATGTGCGTTACCAAAATTCGGATAATGATTATAAATATTTAGGCTCTAAAATAGTTAATGAAAACGGTGAAATAGAAAACTTTTCGGCAGGTTATAATTTTGCAAATCGAGTGAGTAAAAAGGATATTATAAAAGCGTATTATAGCTACTTTACCAATGTACGTAACTTATCACGTACATTAACGGCACCTTCAAAAAGTAGGTTGGATAATAAAAATACACGTACGTTAATAAATTGGGAGCATCAAGAAACCAAAACAACATATAATTTAAGGATAGCTAATTTAGAGGAAGAGTTTATCTATTATGAAAACAAACGTAAAAAACATTTGGGTACGGGTAGTGAAGTAAGTACTTATATAGTAAAGGCAGATGTTGATTATAAACTGAATAAAAAAATACAGTTAAAAGGTGCAATAGATGCGAATTTAATTGAAGGGGAAGGTGATAATATTGGTAAAAACACACGTAGAAGCATTGCAGGTATTGTTTCCTTAACGCACAAACCGTTTCAGAAATTGAAATATCAAATAACGGCTCGTCAAGAGGGTAGTAACTTGTATCGTATTCCGTTAATAGGTTCTTTTACTGCAAACTATCAATTATTTAAGCATTATAAAATAGGAGTAGAAGCTTCTAAAAATTATAGAATCCCTACCTATAATGATTTGTACTGGACCGGATTGGGTAACCCTAATTTAAAGCCAGAATCATCCATACAAACTTCATTTAATCATTTTTTCACCTATAAAAAGACAAGTTTACAAGTAGCAGGTTTTTATATTGATACGAAGGACATGATTAAGTGGACTCCAGATGATAACGGTATTTGGCATCCTCAAAACTTTGTAAACGTAAAAAATTACGGGGCAGAAGCTATTTTACAAACGCAGTTGCAGTATAGAAAACATCAGTTACATGTTTCAGCAACTTACGCATACACCAAAGCAATTGATCAAGAAACCGATAAACAATTAATATATGTGCCTTTACAAAAAGTAAATGGAAACGTACATTATCAATTTAAAAAGATAGGCGCTTTTTTTGAAACTACTTTTACAGATGAAGTGTTTACCAATGGTAATAATACAAAAGCCTTAAAAGGGTATGCCGTTTCAAATGCAGGAATCTCTTTTAATACGCAGTTACAGCAAAACAATTTAAGCATCACGGCACGTGTAAACAATATGTTTAGTAAAAGATATGAAGTTTTAGCTTCGCGCCCAATGCCGAATAGAAACTTTTTAATAACGATAAATTATAAATACAATTAATAAACAATTAACATGAAAACAAAACACTTATTTTTAGGGCTTTTAGCCACCGCATTAACTTTTACTTCTTGTAATGAAGATGAAGGCGTAGATTTTACACCTGTAGTACCAGGAGCGTATGAAAATGGAATTATAGTTACCAATGAAGGGAATTTTGGACAAGGGAATGCTTCTGTTTCTTACGTATCAAATGATTTTTCAACTACTCAAAACGGAATTTTCACTGCTGTTAGTGGAAACCCTTTAGGAGATACCGCTCAAAGTATGGCATTTTACAATGATTTAGCTTATATAGTTGTAAACGGGTCAAATAAAATTGAAGTAGTGAATAGAAATACCTTTGTAAGTGTAGCTACTATAGACTCTGGTTTAGAAAACCCACGTAATATGGTATTTGCAAATGGAAAAGGGTATGTTACTAATTGGGGTGATGTTAGTGATGCTACGGATGATTATATTGCAGTTTTAGATTTAGGTACTAATACGGTTACTTCATCAATAGCTATTGAAAAAGGACCAGAGCAAATTTTAGTAGCTAATGGTAAAATCTATGTTTCTCATAAATGGGGAGATAATAGCGTTATTAATTCAATAGACTTATCTACTAATGTAATTTCATCGATAACAGTTGGAGCTACTCCAGATGAAATGGTATTAGATGCATCAAATAATATTTGGGTGATTTCTGAAGGTAATTCAGTATATGCTACCACTTCTCCTTGGCCTATAATTGGAAATAATGGAGCGTTTTTGCAAAAAATAAATACAAGTACAGATGTAGTTGAATTGTCTTTAGCATTTCCTACGGATGAATTTGCCACTACTTTAGCATATGATAACGGTATGGTTTATTATTATGCAAACTCTAGAATATTTAAAATGGATGAATTAGCTACGGCATTGCCAACTGCTCAAATTATAGATGTTACTTTATATGAAGGGTTAGCGGTTAAAGGTAGTTATATTTATGGTACAAAAGCTGATTTTACAGCTGGTACCGGTGAATTAGTTATTTACAGTGCTACGGATAATAGTTTAGTAGGTACTAAAACATTACAAGTAGGTTCTTCTAAAATATATTTTAACTAAGAAATAGCCGCAAAAATTACAAACTTAAAAACCCTTCTTACAAATAAGTAAGAAGGGTTTTTTATTAGATAGATTTTATAGAATAGTAAAACTATTTAATCATTCCGTAGCTTCGGTTAATGAAGTTGGTTAAGGCTTCACCTTTTAATAAACCATGTGCTAAACGAGCTAAATCTAAACTTTGTTTGATTAAACCATCTTTTTTAGTTTCATCTTTTTCATTTAAAATATCAGAAATTAACGGGTGGTTTGCATTTACAATTAAGTTGTACATATCTGGGAAGTTACCAAACATACCATTACCGCCACTTTGTTGCATTTCTTTCATACGGCGCATAAATTCAGGTTGCGTAATCATAAACGGTGAAGCATTAGAATCCATTGCTTCAATTTGTACGGTATATCCTTCTTTAGGTGCTATTTTTTCAATAGCTACTTTTACCGTTTCTTTTTCATCATCGGTTAATTTAGAAATTTGATTGTCTTCTTTTTTAATTAAGTTATCAATATGATCACCATCAACACGAGCGAAAGAAATATTTTCTTTTTCGGTTTCTAATTTTTGTATTAAATGTGATATAATAGGAGAATCTAACAACAATACTTCGTATCCTTTTGTTTTAGCACCTTCAATATAACTGTGTTGTGTTTCTTTATTAGAAGTATATAAAATAACCGTTTTACCATCTTTATTGGTTTGGTTGTCTTTTATTTTTTCTAATAACTCATCATAGGTAAAAAATTTACCATCAACAGTAGGGTATAAGGCAAATTTATTTGATTTTTCAAAGAATTTTGGCTCGGATAACATACCGTATTCAATAACAATTTTAATATCATTCCATTTACTTTCAAAATCGGCACGATTTTCTTTAAATAAAGATGCCATTTTATCAGCAACTTTACGGGTAATGTAAGAAGCAATTTTCTTTACATTTCCGTCTGCTTGTAAATAACTACGTGATACGTTTAACGGAATATCTGGTGAGTCAATTACCCCACGTAACATGGTTAAAAATTCAGGAACAATCCCTTCAACGTTATCGGTTACAAAAACCTGATTTTGGTATAATTGAATTCTATCTTTTTGTGTATTGATATCATTCGTCATTTTTGGGAAATATAAAATTCCTGTTAAATTAAACGGATAATCAACATTTAAGTGAATGTTAAATAAAGGCTCTTCAAATTGCGCTGGATATAACTCACGGTAAAACCCTTTATAATCCTCATCTTTTAATTCTGATGGTTGCTTGGTCCACGCTGGGTTTGGATTATTGATGATGTTGTCCACCTCAATTGTTTCTGGTTTAGCATCTTCAGCAGCACCTTCTGGTAACGGTAAGTCTTCTGTTTTTGTCCCAAACTTAATTGAAACAGGCATAAACTTATTATACTTGCTTAATAACCCCGCAATTTTACCTTCTTCTAAAAACTCTAAAGAATCTTCAGCAATATGTAAAACGATTTCAGTTCCTCTTTCGGTTTTATCATGTGCTTCTAAAGTAAATTCAGGAGATCCGTCACACGTCCAGATAGCTGCAGGAGCATCTGTATGAGATTTGGTAATTAATTCTACTTTTTCAGCAACCATAAAGGCAGAATAGAATCCTAATCCGAAATGTCCAATTACGCCAGCATCTGCATCTTTATATTTATCTAAAAACTCTTCAGCTCCAGAAAAAGCAATTTGATTGATGTATTTTTCAACCTCTTCAGCAGTCATTCCTAAACCTTGATCGGTAATATGAATTTTCTACCATTCTTTATCAA
>CAZSQD010000034.1:0-14326 GCA_964608925.1 uncultured Kordia sp. | reverse complement strand
TAAACCAATTTATCAAAATCAAATAAAACAGATGCTAAGTGTATAACTCAAAAAAATTATAAAGATACCGTTCTTAATATTATAAATATAGGGCACGACACCGATACATCTGCTGTCATTTCTGGAGGTTTAGCTGGTTTATATTATGGCGCAAAAAATATTCCTGAAGATTGGGTTTTATCAATAGCTGGGTTAGAAAGTATTATCACATTAGGAAGTAATTTACATAAAAAACACTATTCCTAATTTTTTCTACTTTACAAATTTTAAACTCCTCAATAAATAAACAAATCCACTTTCAATTAATACCCACCTTCAGTCAATTTATTTAACAAATAATCAGGGCAATTTATGGGACGTTTGGTTTTCATATCAACAAATACTAAAGTGATACTTGAATTGGAAATTAATTGCTCTTTTTCATTGTATAATTCTTGATCAATTATAATCTTAACCGTTGGCGTTTCACGCATTGTTGTTTTAATAGTGATTACTTCATCATAAAGTGCGGGTTTTTTGAAATTTATATTCAAATTTACAACAGGTAGCATAACGCCTTCTTCTTCCATTTTTTTGTATGAAATACCAATGGAGCGTAACCACTCTACTCGTGAAACCTCTAAGTACTGTGCATAATTACCGTGATACACAACTCCCATTTGGTCCGTTTCTCCATAACGAACTCTTATTTTTGTATAATGTGATTTTTTCATTTTAAATATTATAAATAAATGTTATAAAATTATACTGCAACATGCGAAAAAAATATTCAATAAACAATAGCAAAACCATTTTTTTTTAACTCATTTGTTCACATATTTGTTGTCCCAAGAAAAACTATTGAGAATTCATTTTCAATAAACAAAATTAACGATTAAAAAAAACAACTATTTAACTCATAAATCTAAATGAAAAAAACCGCATTATCAGTTTGGGAAAATTGCCTATCTTTCATTAAAGACAATATACAAACACAAGCTTACAAAACATGGTTTGAACCTATCAAACCTGTTAAATTTGCTGATAATGTTTTGAGTATTCAGGTTCCTAGTAAATTTTTTTACGAATGGCTAGAAGAACATTATGTTAAAATTTTAAAAGTTGCACTTACAAAAGAATTGGGTGAAGGTGCTAAGTTACTATACATCATCAAGATGGAAAATACTTATGGTAACAAACAACCCTTTACCGAAAAAATACCTAGTACTAATAGAGCTTCTTTAAAAAGTCAAAATGTTAACGCTCCTTTAAAAAATAAAAGTCCGGAATTAAGAAACCCGTTTATCATACCTGGTATTAGAAACGTTAAAATAGAATCACAACTAAACCCTAATTATAATTTTGATAATTTTTTAGAAGGTGATGCTAATCGTTTAGCACGTTCAGCAGGTTTAGCTGTTGCTAATAAACCTGGAGGAACTGCTTTTAACCCGCTTTTAATATTTGGAGGAGTTGGACTAGGCAAAACACATTTAGCACATGCTATTGGTGTTGAAATAAAAGATAAGTATCCTGAAAAAACAGTTTTATATATTTCTGCAGAAAGATTTATACAGCAGTATACGGATTCGGTACGAAAAAATAACAGAAATGACTTCATCCATTTTTATCAAATAATTGATATTTTAATTATTGATGATGTACAGTTCTTTTCAGGAAAAGCAGGAACACAAGATGTGTTTTTTCATATTTTTAACCATTTACACCAAAATGGAAAACAAATAATTTTAACTTCAGATAAAGCACCTGTTGACATGCAAGATATTGAGCAACGCTTACTATCTCGTTTTAAATGGGGATTATCCGCTGAGTTACAACATCCTGACTTTGAAACACGTGTAGCCATATTAAAAAACAAACTATACCGTGATGGTGTAGAAATGGAAGATGATATTGTTGAATATGTTGCCAAACACATAAAATCAAACGTTAGAGAATTAGAAGGTGCCATTGTATCATTAATTGCACAATCATCATTCAATAAAAAAGAAATTACCATTGAGCTTGCCAAACAAATAGTAGAAAAATTTGTAAAGCAAACTAAAAAAGAAATTTCTATTGATTACATTCAAAAAATAGTTTCTGACTATTTTCAAATGGAAGTTAGCACGTTACAATCAAAAACCAGAAAACGTCATATTGTACAAGCACGCCAATTAGCAATGTTTTTTGCGAAAAAATTCACCAAAGCTTCTTTAGCAAGTATTGGCAGCCAAATAGGAAAACGTGATCATGCTACCGTTTTACACGCTTGTAAAACCGTAAATAATTTATCAAGTACTGATAAGCAGTTTAAAAAATATGTAGAAGATTTACATAAAAAATTAACACTGTAACGTATCCTAAAATAACACTTTAAAAAAATCATTATATAATTATATAATGATTTTTTTTTGTGCACAAATACCCCTAAATTGTAACTCTTATCTGTTTTTTATATGCGTACAAAAATTTTAATGGTTTGTTTAGGTAATATTTGTAGATCACCATTGGCTCATGGCATTTTAGAATCTATGACAAACCCTAATAACGTGTTTGTAGATTCCGCAGGAACCTCATCTTTTCATAAAGGAAGTGAACCTGACATTAGATCTATTGGAGTTGCCGAAAAACATTATCTAAATATCAAAAACCAAAAAAGTAGGCAATTTATAGCTGCCGATTTTGAAATATTTGATATTATTTATGCGATGGATGCCAGCAATGAAAAAAATATTTTAGCATTAGCAAAAACAGAAGCACAAAAAAATAAAGTTAAATTAATTTTAAATAAAGTAATCCTAATTTAAACTTAGAAGTACCTGACCCCTATTACGGAGGTAAAAACGGATTTGAAGACGTGTACCAAATGCTATACGAAGCATGTGCCATAATTGCAAAAAAAAACACAACCATGAACTTAACTGGAAAACTATACTTAATTCCCACCACTTTAGGAGATACCGCACCTTTAGAGGTTTTACCTATTTCTATTAAAAATGTAATTGAAATGACTAATGAGTTTATTGTTGAAAATGAAAAATCAGCAAGACGATTTATCAAACAAATATGCCCTAAAAAATCACAACCCGATTTAATTTTACATCCCCTAAATAAATTTACTGACCCTGCGGATATTCCTTCTTTTTTAAACAGTTGTCTAGCAGGTGGTATAGTTGGTTTATTATCTGAAGCTGGCTGTCCTGCCATTGCAGATCCTGGTGCTGATGTAGTTAAAATTGCACATGAAAAAAATATACAAGTACGTCCTTTAGTAGGTCCTTCTTCTATATTACTAGCCATGATGGGAAGCGGCTTTAACGGTCAAAATTTTGCCTTCAATGGGTACTTACCTATTGATAAAAGCGAACGCAAACAAACCATTAAACGATTAGAAAAACTATCGTTTGATTATAACCAATCACAAGTATTTATAGAAACACCGTATAGGAACAATAAAATGTTGGAGGATTTATCAAGTGTATTACACCCACAAACTCAAATTTGTGTAGCGTGTGATATTACATTACCTACTGAAATTATCTTAACAAAAACAGCAAGAGACTGGAAACATAAAAAGTTAGATTTACATAAAAAACCAACTATTTTTATCATTCAAAAATAAAAAAAGGCGAAAACATATTATTGTTTTCGCCTTTTAAGTATTGATTTTTTTAGCTATAAAACTACTTTTGCTTTTCTATTTTCTTCAATATGAGATACATTAAAGTTTGCAAATTTTTTCATATATGTTCTTACGGATGTTCCGTAAGCATCTTTAAAACTGTTACTCCCATAACTTCTTAAAAACTTTTTTACATTTCCAGGACCTCCTAAATGTGCTGCTGCTAAAATACCAGATTCCGTTACCTTAACTCCTGCAATTGTTTTTCCTACAAAACGTTTAATATCTCTACGTAATACCCATTTGTTTCGAGATAAATTAGCTTCAAACGCTTTCTCTTGTAGTAATGAGTTATTCATAAAAGAGTAGGTATTGTAAACTCCTAATATACGTAATGTAGCTTTCCCAAATTGATATTTACCTAAATACCCTAAGCTATTTACTACACTATATCTTCCTCGAGATTCTTTGAAACCTAATGCTTCCTTAAAACCAACAAACGAATTTCCTAAAAAAATTGAAAATTCTGTCGATTCATTTTGAATCTCGTTTTCATTTAAAACTGTATAAAACACTTCTAAATTTTCTCTTTCAACAACGGTTGTAACTTCCGCTACATTTGTTGTTCCTTTTGTAAAACCAGTTGTCATAAAAAACAACACAACCGATAAAACTGTAATCTTTATAAATCTTTGTATCATATAATTGATTTCTTAAGACTTACATTTTGAGGTAAAAATTTACATCATGAAATGCTTAAAAATTTCAGCGTGCAAATGTATGCAAAATATCCGTACTACAGAATTATTAACAAAATTTTATAATTATCACGTTATCAAATGTTTATATCAACAGTTTTATTAACAATTACTAAAGGCCGTTTCCCCCATATAGCCTTAACATAGCTGCTAACTGAAAATAAAGTTTCAAAACGGAGTTGTTTTTTTTATACCTGAAAAAAATATATTTAGTATCTTTAGCCTACTAAAGAAAATAAATTACTAACCTAATTGGCAGTAACGAATCAATTAAAAATAACAAATTATGAAAATTTTAAAATACATTTTACTGTTTTTTACCTTAATTTTAATGGGCGGTTATTTTTGGGTAAACTCCATACCTAATCAATATGACGTAAAACAAACCAAACTGATTAAAGCGCCAGCAAGTGTTATTTTTAATAATATTAATGATTTTAAAAATTGGAAAAACTGGGGTCCTTGGTATGATGAAGATAATACGATTAAAGAATCTTACCCTGAACAAACTACTGGCGTTGGTGGCAGTTATAGCTGGACAAGCAAAAAAGGTCCTGGTAATATAAAAACCATAGCGGTAGCGCCATATAAAAGTATTACGCAAAAATTACAATTTGGAGAATTTACACCTACTGATGTCTTCTGGAGTTTTAACGAAGTTGACGGCGGTACTCAGGTTACTTGGAACATGAAAAACGATGACAATCCGTTTATGTTTAAAATGTTTGCCGCAATGGCAGGAGGTTGGGATAAAATGCTCAAACCAATGCTAAATAGCGGTTTAAATAAATTAGACAAAGTGATACAAGAAGAGATGATTAAAAACCCACCAAAACCAAAAGCGAATTATCATGCGGGTGATATTACATTAAAAATACAAACTGAAAAACATTTTATTGGTTATTTTATAAAAGGTAAAATTTCTGAAATGACTACCGATTTTCAAACTTATATGCCAAAAGCAGGAACATATATGGCGCAACATAATTTAATTGGAAAATCAACTCCTGGTGCCGTATACATGAAATGGGATATGGAAAACGATGCCGCCGAATATTATATTGGTTTGTTTACACAAGACAATGTTACTCCTAAAAACGAAATGAAAAAAATAACCATACCAGCAGGAAAAGTGCTTACCGTTTCTAAATTTGGAGCGTATGGAGAAGGTGATATGGATGTACATATGAATATTGAAAAGTATATGAAAACCAATAATTTAGAACAGAACACTTATGTTTGAGAAATGTATATGAATGACCCAACAACGGTAAAACCAATTGAAGTACAAACGGATATTTATTATGCCGTAAAATAATATAGTAATTATATTTCAAAGAGAATTGACAGTTGTTTTTCAGCTGTCAATTTTTTTATATCTTCGCGGTATGATAAAGTCAATACTTTTTGTTTTTTTAGGTGGTGGTTTAGGTAGCGTATTGCGTTATTTAATTAGTAAAAGTGTAAATACGGCTACTATACCTTACGGTACATTTGCCGTAAATATTATAGGCTCTTTACTTATTGGAATTATTTTAGGGCTATCCGCTAAAGGAAATATTTTAACCACAAACCAAACTTTATTTTTAGCAACAGGTTTTTGTGGTGGTTTCACTACGTTTGCTACGTTTGCTTATGAAAATCAACAGTTTTTAAAAACAGGTGATTTTATTTCCTTTGCAGTCTATACTATTGGTAGTTTTATTGTTGGTTTTTTAGCTATTTTTTTAGGTTTATATTTGGCTAATAATTATTCGTAATAATTTAACATTACCAAAAAATAACCTACAAAAACAAATACCATAGCTGTTGTATATAAAAATGCAATTATAACCAAACGCCATATTACACCCCATTTTTTCTTATTAAAAAAGCGTTTCATAGTAATATAGGTATATACCATTGTAATAATACTTGGTATCATTAAAGTATTAACACCAAACAAACTACTAATAAGCACATCTACCGTTAATACTAAAAACATAAACGATTGCAAGTGCAGTACAAACACTAAATGATCTACATAAAAATATTCTTTTTTATAAAAAAGAATAAAATATAAAAATGCCAAAACTGGTATTAATAAGAAAAAAACAAAAGGGAGTTTTGATTTCATTAAACCCATAAATGCTTTTATTTCATGCTCTTTGGTAAATTTACTCAATACTTTATCTTCCAATTGACCTGGTAAACTTAAAGATGCTCCGTCGGTTTGCTTTGCTGCTTTTTTTTGAGCTACTTCTTTTAAAAAATTTGCTATTTTTTTATAAGACAATGACGGCTCATCTTCTGTTTTAGTAGTTACCGAATCGGTTTCTAAATTTAAATCTACGTTTTGCAAAAAATTAGTGGGCGTTAAATTAAAAACCAAAAAGAAGAGAAAACTAATAAATATATACAACCTAATAGGCGGTAAATAAGTAACTATTTTACCCTCTAAATACACTTTAGATAAATATGAAGGTTTTAAAATTAACATTTTTAAAGTAACCCATAACTTAGAGTCAAATGTAAAGTAGGTTGCAAAAAAATCTTGAAATAACATTTTTAAGGATACTCGTTTTACATGATTTTCTTGTCCGCAATGAAAACAAAAATTCATTTGCTCCTTTAATTGGTGGTTACAATTTGAGCAATTAATCCTTTTTCTAAGTTTCTTTCCCATTTTAATGCTTTTTATATGCCTTCACTCCTGCTTCTATTTTTATAGGTAATTGATCTTCTTGAGGTACTATTGGGCAAGAGTACCGTCCGCTATATGCACAGTATGGGTTAAATGCTTCGTTAAAATTAATAATCATTGTATTCCCTTTTGGAATTTCACATTCTATATATCGTCCACCACCATAAGTTGTATCACCATTGGTAGCATCTAAAAAAGGTAAAAATAAATAATCCTCATACCCTTCTTTTTCTAACAAACCTATATTTTGATATATGTTTAATTGATACGGTTTTCCTTTCAACTCAAAAAACAATACACCATATTTCACATATTCTGGCAACCTATCCGTAGAAGTTTTCATTTTAAACTTTTTTGCTTCTGGAGTTAATTTTAAAGTTGCCGTAACCACATAAGTGCTATCATATTTAAAAAAGTCCAACCCTGAAAAGCTAGCTCTATCTTTTTCTGTTAAAGGTGATTTTGTAGCATCTTTAAAATCGGCATTCATTTCACGCTGCCATTCCGTTTCACCAGTATGTACTTGCTTTTTTGACGCACAACTATTTAGTAGTACAATTAGCAATAATAGAATTATTTTTTTCATATTTATAGTTTTTTAGCAATCGTATTATTTTAAGCGTTCTCACCTCAAAGGAATGAGATATTAAACTTCCTTTTATTAATTTTCGAGGCACACATCAATATATTAAATCCTTTAGACTATTACCCAGCGATTTTCAAATATACAACTTAAACTATTTTTATATATATTTGTAACATCAATTTTTATAAAATGAAAAAAAATAGTACTATCAATAAACAAAAATGTAAAACTTCTATACGAAGGCGGACAAACTATGCATTGTAATGATACCACTATAATTTATAGCAATACTAAAAAGTCCAACCTCACCGTTGGACTTTTTATATTTACAACTACTAACCAATCACCATATTACAGCACTACATAAAATGAAAAAACTATATTTTAACTATCTCGAGTCCTTTAAAGGGCTCTCCAAAGAAGTTTGGTGGCTGGCACTCATCACACTCATAAACCGTGCAGGAACAATGGTAATTCCGTTCTTATCCTTATACTTAATAGAAGATTTAGACTTCACTTTAATCAACGTAGGTTGGGTAATGTCCGCTTTTGGTTGTGGGTCCGTAATTGGTTCTTGGATAGGTGGTAAACTAACTGATCAAATTGGGTACTATAAAGTAATGCTTAGAAGCCTTATTACTACTGGTGTGCTCTTTATTGCATTACAGTATTTAACTACATTTTACGCTTTTTGCATGGGTATATTTATTATTATGTTAGTTGCGGATATGTTTAGACCCGCAATGTTTGTAGCGTTAAGCGCATATAGCAAACCCGAAAACAAAACCCGAAGCGTTACCTTAATTAGGTTGGCCATAAACCTTGGTTTTTCGGCAGGACCCGCTGTTGGTGGTTTAATTATTACCACAATGGGATATGGTGAACTGTTTTGGGTAGATGGTATTACATGTGTTTTAGCCAGCATTTTATTGATGAAAGTATTACACCCAAAAGCCACAAAAACTATAGACAAAATAGCAATTAAAAACCCTGTTTCGGCATATAAAGACTATTCTTTCTTACTATTTTTAGTAGGTATGCTATTTTTCGGAATCGTATTTCTACAGTATTTTTCTACCATGCCACTATACTACAAGGAAGTTCATTTTTTAAGTGAGCTAGAAATCGGAATTATTTTAGGATTTAACGGTTTTCTTATCTTTTTGTTAGAAATGCCTTTGATTAAATGGTTGGAAAACAGCAAATACACCAAAACCAGTTTAATGATTTTTGGAGCATTCCTTACTGGGTTAAGTTTTATTGTTTTAAACTTAACCACTTGGAGCGGGATACTTATTATTGGTATGTTATTAATGACTATTGGGGAAATGATTGCTTTTCCGTTTTCCAATGCATTTGCCATGGATAGCGCAAAAAAAGGAAATCAAGGTGAATATATGGCTTTATATAGTATTGCTTTTTCCGTAGCACATATTTTTGGGCACAATGCAGGAATGCAAATGGTAAGCAAAATGGGATTTGATAATACGTGGTATGTTACTACTGTTTTAGCCGTTATTTGTATGTTAATTTTATATGCATTAAAAGTATCTTTACGGCGTAAAAAAGGGATTACTCTTTAAATATTTGAGGTTCTCGCAAAAAAAATGATATCTTTCACTTAATGTACAATATAAGATCATAAAAACGACCTCATATCAAAAATAGCTAAGTGAACTCCTCAAAAAAAAAATCATATTTTATACAATTACATATATTTTAAACGTTTAACCTAAAAAGGAATATTGATTTGAAAAAGTATTTTACCATTTTTATCAAATTATTAGGTATAGGCATCATAGCTGTTATGCTATTTATTGCTGCGGTAAATTATGACGTATTTGGTCATATATACACCAAAGAAGAACTCAAAACCTTTACAAACGAAACTGCATCTTTGGTATTGTCAGACAATGGTACCGTGATTGGTAAATATTTCAATAAAAACAGAACCAATGCTAATTTTGAAGCGTTCCCAAAACATGTAATTAACGCATTAGTGGCTACGGAAGATGCTCGCTTTTTTAAACACAAAGGTATTGATGCTAAAAGTTTATTTAGAGTACTATTTAAAACTATTATACTACGCAACAACCGTTCTGGTGGCGGTAGTACTATAACGCAACAATTGGCTAAAAACATGTATGGCAGAGGTAATTACGGCCCTTTAACCATGCTTATTAATAAAACTAAAGAAAGTATACAAGCCTACCGAATTGAAAATACATTTACTAAAAATGAAATTTTAAGCTTATACCTAAACACTGTTGCTTTTGGCGAAAACGTATATGGAATTGAAACGGCATCACTTCGGTATTTTAATAAACCAATTGCGAAAGTAACCATACAAGAGGGAGCTGTTTTAATTGGTGTTTTAAAAGCGAATACATTTTACAATCCGCATATTAATAAAAAAAACGCATTAAAAAGACGTAATACCGTTTTACAACAAATGGAAAAATATGAGTATTTAAGCGCTATAGCTTATGATTCTATTACTCAATTACCACTAACTTTAAATTACAACAATTTAATTACCACCAACCAAGCAGGTTATTTTTTAGCAATGGTAAAAAGAGAATCTGAGAAATTAATTCAAAAAATAAACGAAACCAAAAACCAAAACTGGAATTTAGAAACGGACGGTTTACAAATACATACTACCTTAGACATTCAGCTACAAAATTATGCTCTAAACGCATTTGAATCACATTTAAGTACCATGCAACAAAAACTACGAAAACAGTATCAAGCGCCATGGTTAAAAAAGAAACTGAACAGCTACATCAATAAAAAACTAAAAAAATTAAATTTAACGGATGCTGAAATAAAAACAACACAACTTATATTTGATTGGAAAGGATATTATACCGATTCTATTACCAAAAAAGAAAGTATCCGCTTAGAAGAAACATTACTCCATGCAGGTTTAATTACGTTAAACCCCAAAAATGGAGCCCTCAAAACTTGGGTTGGCGGTATTGATTACAACACACTCCCTTATGATCAAATACTAGCAAAACGGCAAATGGCATCCTCCTTTAAACCTATTGTTTATGCCGCCGCTTTAGAGAGCGGTAATATACCTTGTCATTATTTAAGTAATGATTCCCTTACGGTTACCGATTTTAACAATTGGAAACCACAAAATGCAAATCATAAATTTGGCGGTAAATATTCATTAACGGGAGCCCTTATTAATTCCAAAAATGTCCCAACCGTAAACTTGTTTTTTGAAACAGGTTTTGCTCCCATTCAAAAATTATGGAAAAGCTTAAATTTTAGTAATCCTTTAAAAAACACTCCCGCTTTAGCTTTAGGTACTACAGATGCTTCTTTATATGAAGTTGCCAATGCGTATGCTGCTTTTGCAAATGAAGGAAAAATAGTTTCTCCATATTGTATCAATAAAATTACCACTACAAGTGGTATGGTGCTGTACAAACATCAAAAAGAAACGCCTAAAAAAGTACTGACCACAAGAACCACAAAGCTTTTGAATACAATGTTACAAAAAGCCATCAACCAAGGTACAGGTAGCCGTATTAGAAACACTTATAAAATACAAATGCCGCTTGCTGGAAAAACAGGAACCTCACAAAATTATGCCGATGCTTGGTTTGTGAGCTATAATCCTAATTTAGTAATGGTGAGTAGGGTTGGTGCATCTTCTCCAAAAATACATTTTTATAATGGCAGCGGTGCTGGTGCTAAATTAGCATTGCCTTTAGTAGCAAAAACCTTACAACAAATAGAAAAAAACCACACTTTAAAAAACAAATACAGCAAACACTTCCCAACATTACCAGAACACTTAATATCTGAAATGGATTGTATAGATTTTAAAGAAAAAACTAACTTTGAAAATTTATTTAATCAATGGTTTAAGAGTTATAAAAAAGATTCTAAACAGGAAGAACGCAAGCAAGAACGCCGTAAAAAAGGTGGGTTTTTTAAGCGTTTATTTGGAAAACGAAAATAGGCTGTCGTCCTACGACTACCCCAACCACCCCTCTCTATCCAAACTTCTATATTGTATGGCTTCGGAAATATGCGTGCCATTAATCACTTTATCTCCTTGTAAATCAGCAATAGTACGTGATACTTTTAATATGCGATCATAAGCTCTTGCGGATAAATTTAAACGCTCCATTGCATTTTTAAGCATTGCTTTTGATTCGGAATCTAATTTACAATATTCACGTATTTGCTTTACATTCATTTGCGCATTGTAATGCACCTTTTTAAAATC
This sequence comes from uncultured Kordia sp., assembly GCA_964608925.1. Classification (GTDB taxonomy): domain Bacteria; phylum Bacteroidota; class Bacteroidia; order Flavobacteriales; family Flavobacteriaceae. Next base: position 2,443 of record CAZSQD010000034.1, on the reverse strand, counting down.
TTCAAATCATCAACAACGGCAGCCTCTTTTGCATTTTGTTTGGGCAAAATAAAACCTTTAAAACCTTCTTTTCTTGCTTTTATAGCAATTGGCAAAGCACCACGTATGGGTTGTAAACTTCCGTCCAAAGAAAGCTCTCCCATAATTAAATACTTTTCTATTTCTTCTGATTTTATTTGCCCAGATGCGGAGAGGATTCCCATGGCGATTGGCAAGTCATATGAGCTTCCTTCTTTTCGTAAATCGGCAGGAGCCATATTTATGGTAATGCGTTTACCTGGTATTTTATATTTGTTATTCTGTAACGCCGCCGCAATACGATAATTGCTTTCCTTTATGGCATTATCCGGCAAACCTACCAAATGATAGCCCACCCCTTTTACAATATTAACCTCAATGATAATGGTAGTTGCTTCTACCCCAAAAAATGCACTTCCGTAAACTTTTATTAGCATATTGTGTACTTTTAAAAATTATTGGGGTGCTACTAAAATAGTCATTTAAAACCACATTCTATTCATTTACAGGGTTTTATTGTTGTTTTAAACTTTTTTAAAAGGGCATATTTGAGCGTTTTAACGTACTACAACTGCTAACTTTTTTGATTTCAATGGTTTTTTATGCGCTTAAAATAGCTTCTAAACCCGATGCTCTCGAATCATTTAAACACTATAAAACACAACATTACCTCCCCAAAAAAAAGATAATTCGTTTACGTACTAACACGAGGAAATTCAATTTGAGGTATGCAGAATGGCGAAAACTTACAATCTGTGTAATTTAACCTCATATTAAAACAAATTTAATAACAACAGTTTAAGGGAGCAATATCTGGGTAAATTTGATTTCCCTAATACCTAATACTATAAAACAGTCCTCACCCATTTAAAAAAATGGATGAGGACTGTTTGTTTTAAAATTGTTAGATATCTACTATCCTAAAAAAACTTACTTCTTAAAATTAGCAACTCCTTCTTTTAACCAGTTGCTATACTCATCAACATCTGGTGTGTAACCAACAGGTTCATTTAAGTTGGCTTCATCATGACCTATCAACACATAATACGGTTGCGCATTGGCTTTGTATCTTGTAATTTGAAAATCACTCCACTTGTTCCCTACTGTTTTAATTTCTTTTCCAGTTTCTTTAGAAACATATTGTTCTGATTTTGGTAATTTTTCTGAAAAATCTACATATAAAGAAATCAATACTACATCATTCTTTAGTTTATCTAATATTTTATTTTCACTCCAAACTTTTTCTTCCATTTTACGGCAATTTACACACGCCTTACCTGTAAAATCAATCAATACCGGTTTACCTACTTTTTTAGCATACGCCAAACCTTTTTTATAATCATGAAAAGAAATAATGTTTTGCGGTCCTAAATGCGCATCTTCAGGTAAACTTTCATGCGAAGTTGCTCCGCCTCCTTGTGAGTTCCCTACTCCGTAAGGAGATTCACTATAATTCATTGGTGGTGGGAAACCTGAAATTAATTTTAATGGTGCCCCCCATAAACCTGGGATTAAATAAATAACAAATGTCATGGTTAATAATCCTAATAACAAACGCCCTACGGAAATATGCGTTAACGGACTATCATGTGGTAATTGAATTTTACCAAACAAATAGAATGCTAATGCTCCAAAAACGGCTATCCAAATAGCTAAAAAGGTTTCACGCTCTAACCAGTGTGCGTCCAATACTAAATCGGCATTTGATAAAAATTTAAATGCTAATGCTAATTCTAAAAATCCTAATACAACTTTTACTGTATTTAACCAACCACCAGATTTTGGCAATGAATTTAACCAACCTGGGAAAGCTGCAAATAAGGCAAATGGTAAGGCTATTGCTAATGAAAAACCAAACATACTAATTATAGGTGCAATACCACCGTGAGATGCTGCTGCTACCAATGCCGTACCTACAATTGGACCTGTACAAGAGAACGACACAATTGCTAATGCTAATGCCATAAAAAAGATACCTACCATACCGCCTCTATCAGCTTGACTATCTACTTTATTAGCCCATGAATTTGGTAACATAATTTCAAATGCTCCTAAAAAGGAAATTGCAAAAACAACCAACAATACAAAGAAAATAATATTAAACCAAGGGTTTGTTGATAGTGCATTTAAAGCATCTGCGCCAAATATTGCGGTGATTACTGTACCTAATAAAACATATAAAATAATAATTGCCAAACCATAAATAATGGCGTTTCTAATACCTGCTGCTTTTGTTTTACTTTGCTTAGTAAAGAAACTTACTGTCATTGGTATCATTGGGAATACACACGGTGTAAACAATGCAGCTAAACCTCCAATAAAACTTAAAATAAATAAGGTCAATAAACTTTTATCTTTTTTAGATTTTGAGGTAGAAACTTCTGCTTTTGGTGACACCAAACTTTTATCGGCTATGGTTAAATTA
>CAZSQD010000033.1:0-14357 GCA_964608925.1 uncultured Kordia sp. | reverse complement strand
TTTTGGCAATCATAATACGTGGTCTCCTACCATCTAGCTCCGCAAATTGATTGGCCAATTGTTGTGCTTTTTTAAATTCAGTGTCGTCTTTTATCTCTTTACTATACACTCCTGTAAATGATTTAATTTCGGCTTTATAGCGCCCAAAAATAGTTTCTAAAGCATCAGATATTTCTCCTAATGTAGCTCTTGCTCTTGCGGCTTCAATGGCTAAATTTAATAAATTTCCTTCACCTGTTTTAGCCGCTTCGGTTAAATTTACTAATGTTTTTTTAACGGTAGTATCATTTCTATCGTTTTTAATTTGTGCTAAACGCTCCAATTGTGCTTTCCTAACAACAGTATTATCTACTTCTAAAATGTGCAGTGGATCTTCTTTTTCTAATCGGTATTTATTTACACCTACAATAATATCTTGACCAGAATCTATACGTGCTTGTTTACGTGCGGCAGCTTCTTCAATTCGCATTTTAGGTATTCCTGCTTCAATGGCTTTGGTCATTCCGCCTAATTCTTCAACTTCTTGTATGCGTTCCCAAGCTTTATTAGCAATATCAGCGGTTAGTTTTTCTACATAATAACTTCCTGCCCATGGGTCTACGGTTTTGGTAATGAGGGTTTCTTCTTGTAAATATATTTGTGTATTACGTGCAATACGTGCCGAAAAATCGGTTGGTAATGCAATAGCTTCATCTAGTGCATTGGTATGTAAACTTTGTGTACCACCAAATGCAGCAGCGGTTGCTTCAATGCAAGTACGTGCTACATTGTTAAACGGATCTTGCTCGGTTAAACTCCAGCCAGATGTTTGACAATGGGTACGTAAAGCTAATGATTTTGGGTTTTTTGGGTTAAATTGCTTCACTAATTTTGCCCAAAGCATACGAGCGGCTCTCATTTTTGCAATTTCCATAAAATGATTCATACCAATTGCCCAAAAGAAGGATAATCGTGGAGCAAAAGTGTCAATATCCATTCCTGCTGCTAAGCCTTTTCTAATATATTCTAATCCATCTGCAAGGGTATATGCCAACTCAATATCACAGGTAGCACCTGCTTCTTGCATGTGATACCCAGAAATACTAATAGAGTTAAATTTGGGCATTTTATCAGCCGTATATTGAAATATATCTGAAATAATTTTCATAGACGGAGTAGGAGGGTAAATGTACGTATTACGAACCATAAACTCTTTTAAAATATCATTTTGAATGGTTCCTGCTAATAATTTTTGATCTACACCTTGTTCTTGAGCGGCAACTATATAAAAAGCTAAAATGGGTAATACAGCGCCATTCATAGTCATGGAAACCGACATTTTATCTAAAGGAATTTGATCAAATAATATTTTCATATCCTCAACCGAATCGATGGCTACACCAGCTTTTCCAACATCTCCAATTACACGTTCATGATCAGAATCATACCCTCTATGGGTAGCTAAATCAAATGCAACGGATAATCCTTTTTGACCAGCTGCTAAGTTACGGCGGTAAAATGCGTTACTTTCTTCTGCGGTACTAAATCCTGCATATTGACGTATTGTCCAAGGTCTACGAACATACATAGTAGAGTAGGGTCCACGTAAATTTGGAGCCATACCTGCCCCGAAATTTAAGTGATTTAGGTTTTCAATATCGGCTTTAGTATAAGTAGATTTTACATTAATACCTTCCGCAGTAGTAATCGTTTTTTGTTTTTCTTCTTTTTTTGTTGAAGAAAAATCAAGTTTAATATGTTGAAAATCTTTTCTACTCATGGTTAAAATCGAATAATTTACTAATGCTTTAGTTCGCCTTTTTAATGGTTATGACCATCATTAGGACCGTGTTTTACAGCTTTTTTAGTGTCTAATTTTATTTCTTGTCCAATTATTGGTTTTTTAGCAATTGGCCTTCTTTTAGTAACAGGAGCTACTGCTGGCTTATCTTGTTTTGTAATGAATTTTACAGTACTCATATCTACATTTTGCATTTTAGCATAAAATATATCTAAAGCCACATAAGTCATTAAGGCTTTGTCTTTAAACTTGTCTCTTGCTTTTGTGTTGCCGTAAATTGCAGCAGCCATTAGTTTTGGGTCTAAACTATTTACGCTCTGTAGTGTTTTAAAAGTCTGTTTTATTTCGGTATTAGATATTGAATTTGCAATACATTTTACAATGTCAGAATTGTAATTTAAGTGGTTGCCATCCCAAATGTCTTGTGTTTTTAATACTTTGAAAACTGCAGCAGTTTCTTCGGTTATATAATCTTGTATTCTTAAATTATTTTGAGCTCTTGCTGTAAAGTTTCTGAATGCAAAATCAGTATTAATTACACTTCCAGGTCTTCTGTTAGTGTTTGCTCCATGTATTAAAATAGCGTTTTCAAAAGCGTAATAGGCTTCAGTAAATAATTTGCTATCAATGGTGCTACATGCTAAAGTTTGAGGTTTGTCAGCATATTTATAGGTGGACAGTGCAGATGAGTTGTTTTTTTTGCAACTTAAAATACTGATACTTACTGCTAATATTAAAATTATCTTTTTCATGGTTGTTTTTAATTATGTGATTTATATTTATTTTTCGTTTTGTAATCGTTGTTGATCTAATTTTTCTGATAATCTTCGGGCAACAATAGGTGGTATTAATGTTTTACGCACTTCTTTTTGTAAAAAGGGTTGTTTTTGTAAATCGTGTTTCATTTTATCTTGTTCATTAGGGTGTTTGTTAGTACCTAATAAAACAAGTGTACCATTATCGAATTGTTTTTGTTCTTCAAGCGCACTTTCTTTAATTTTTCTTTGAATAGTACCTTCTTTTAATTGTTTTAAGAATCCGCCACTTTGTTCAATACTTTTAAAAATAGCTAATGCTTTTTCTGCTAATTGTTGTGTAATAGCTTCTATGTAATATGCTCCGTCTGCTGGGTTTGACACTACATTAAAAGCACTCTCATTTTTTAATACTAATAATTGATTACGTGCAATACGGTCACCAAAATCATTTGTAGTATGGTAAATGGTGTCATAGGGTAAATTACAGATAGTGTTTGCGCCTCCTAAAATACTACTCATACATTCTGTTGTGGTACGTAGTAAATTTACATTGTAATCATAAATAGTTTTATTTCTGTTAGAAGGAAAACTTAAAATGTTACATTTAGGTGTGGCTTTATATTCCGTACAAATAGTTTTAAATAATAATTTGATTGCTCTAATTTTAGCAATTTCAAAAAAATAATTACTTCCTGTAGCGGTTATAAACTGAATATTTGGGAGTGTATTGGTTTTAAAATGATTGAAATATTCATTTACATGAGCAATGGCATAGGCTAATTGCTGTGTAGTGGTAGCACCGGCATTTTGATATACACGAGTATCAATACTTAAAATATTTTTGGTAGGATATTTTTTCACCAAATCATCAATAATTTGATGATCTTTTTTCAGGTTATGGTGCCAATTACCGGTTTGTGCTAAATGGCCAATAGGATCAATATTAACAAAACAATGCGGTAAATTTAATTTCAATAAACTATGTATTGAGGTTTCATTTAAGTTGTGTAATAAAAATTGAAATTCAATTATATTGGTGTCAATTCCTTTTAATAAATGAGTAAAGTCAAGATCAATTTTAATTTCAAAAACTAAAGCCTCTGCACCTTTTTTTACAGCATCTAAAGCTAAAGTGTTTGCTTGAGAGGTGTTAGTAACTAAAATGTGTTGGGCTATATTCCAATGGTTTGTAGTTATATTTGCTGTGGGTATATTTTCATCTTGATGATAAAAAGGTTTTACAGTAATACCATCATTGGTATGCCATAAAAGGGTATTGTTATAGTCCGCACCTTTTAAGTCAACTTGAATTTTTTGTTTCCAAGCAGCAGAAGATGTTTCGTTAAATTCGGTACAATTAAACTTACTCATGGTTTGCTTGATATTGGTGTTCAATAATATAAATTTCTTCGTTTTCTTTTTTTAAATAGTATGTTTCACGAGCAAAATTTTCTAAATTTTGATAATTATTTAGGTATTTTATTGCTTTTTTATCGTTTTTTATTTCATTTTGGTAGCGCTCAATTTCATTTTCTTTTTCATCAATTATAGCATTTAGTTCTTGGTGAAAAAATAATGAGTTATCATCAAAAAATAACATCCATATTACAAAAACTACAAGAGTAGCAATGTATGGGTTTAGTAAATATTTAAAGTATTTATGTTGTTTTATTTTTTTGAATGCCATTTGGTTATCAATTAAAGCTATAAAAGTACAATTTTTTAAGCTAACCGTTCACTAATAATTGTTTTTACAATATTAATACCTACCGTGTTGTATTTATTATTTGGAATAATAATATCAGCATATTCCTTAGTGGTTTCTATAAATTGTTGGTGCATAGGTTTTAAGGTGTCTTGATACCTATTTAAAACCTCTGTTAAATCCCTACCTCTTTCGGCAATATCTCTTTTTACACGTCTAATTAAGCGCTCATCAGAATCGGCATGAACAAATATTTTTATGTCAAATAAATCACGTAGCTGAGGGTTGTTAAAAATTAAGATACCTTCTACTATAATTACTTTTTTAGGTGTTGTTGTAATTGTTTTTTCAACCCTATTGTGCTCTACAAAAGAATAAACAGGTTGCGCAATAGTATCGCCTTTTTTTAATTTGGTAAGATGCGCTATTAGTAATTCAAAATCAATAGATTTTGGATGGTCAAAATTTATTTTAGTACGTTCTTCATAGCTTAAATGAGAGGTGTCTTTATAATAGGAATCTTGCGAAATTACAGTAATGTCATTTTCAGAAAGTTCTTCTATAATTTGTTTAACAACGGGAGTTTTTCCGCTACCTGTACCGCCTGTAATACCAATAATTAACATAAAATTGTTTTTTTACAAAAGTAGCTGAATATTTTGGGAAAACAAAGGATAAAATTAGTCTATATAAAGGCGTTAAAACTATTTTTTATGATACTTAATAAAAATTGTTTTTTTAATTATAAAAAAATATAAAAAGTGTTGCGAGGGTGATAAAAATAGCTATATTTGCAATCCGATAATTATTCGGGGTATAGTACCGCAACAAGTGCGGTATAAACTACACTTCAATAATTGAGTAGAAAAAAAGGATAAACTTTAGTTGAAATTTATCTTTTTTAATTGTTTTCGGGGTATAGCGTAGCCCGGTTATCGCGCCTCGTTTGGGACGAGGAGGTCGCAGGTTCGAATCCTGCTACCCCGACAAAAAAACCTTTCAATACTATTGAAAGGTTTTTTTTATGCCAATAATACCAATTTAACAATCTAATGTGGCAATGAAATTATTTCAATTCATTTATACGACATTAAAAAACTAAAATGGTATAGCTTTTTTTGAAAAGGTTATATTTGTGAAAGAAAAACACTTACAAAAATGAAGAAAATCCTTTTTATACTATTCTTTATAGCATCATACACACTTTTAGGCCAACAAAAAACTATTTATTTTAATAAGCATTGGGAAAAAACTACCAAAGAAAGAGCAGTTTACTACCGTTTAATGCCTTTAGAAAAAGTAGGGGATTTATACCATGTAAAAGATTATTACAGCAACGGAACCCTACAAATGGAAGGTTTTTGGAGTAATCTTGAAAAAGAAACTTTAGAAGGAGATATTGCTTGGTATTATAAAGACGGAACCTTATCTGAAACAGCACATTATCAAAATGGAAAAAAAGAAGGACTTTGTAAAACGTATATTAAAAATGGCAATTTAAAAACCACAGGAATTTATAAAAAAGGAAAACCTCTAGATGGTACATTTCCTGCTTATTGTGCAATGTGTAATGTGTCCGAATATAAAGAAGGAAAAGAGATTACAACCTATAGATACTACATGAATACGGTTATTATTGCAGAAAAAATATTTTTAGAAAATAGAAAATCCACAAGGGGTATTTATTACAATAATAAAGGAGAGCAAATAGGCGAAGTTACTATGGGTTTCTACCAATCGGCAATTGATGGTAAAGAGGTTTGGTTTAATATTGATAATGACAAACATATATTAAATATAGGCGGATATTCGCATTATAAAAATAAAATATTACAAGGAGAAACCGCTCATTTTGATGAAAAAGGAAAGCTTTTAGCAAAAGGAATTTATAAAAACGGGACACCTGAAAACGGTACTTTTATTAGTAATTTAGACGATACCATAAAAACCTATGTAAATGGTATAACCGAAGGAATAGAGATTTTATATTCAGAAAAAGGAAAGCTATTAGCAACAGGAATCAATAAAAACGGTAAACATTGGAGCGGTAATTTTTTTGGGTATTATGATGGTTTGTATCCAATAATCCATTATGAAAATGGAGAAGTAGCTGGTAAGCAAACCCGATATTATTCTCGTAAATATGAAAAAATTGCAGAGACATATCATCTTGAAAAACAGGAGAAATCAGGAAAAACAAGCAGTTATAATAAAGAAGGAAAACAATTAGCAAAAGGTATTTATAAAAATGATAAACAATGGGATGGGACTTTTTATGACGCTTATTATCACACGTTAACATCTTATAAAAAAGGCAAAAAACACGGTACATTTATTAGTTATTCATCTTCAGGAGATATACTGGATCAACAAGAATATGAAAATGGTAAAATTGGCGGAAATAATGTGACTACAGGATACTTTAAAAGTAAAAAGTGCAACTGCATTTATAAGGAAGGGAAACCTTACACAGGCAAAGTATGTGAAAGCACAACCGTAAAAGAATATAAAAAAGGGAATTTGATAAAACAAATGCGTTATGTAGATGAAAGTGCAACCGTTTTAGAAAGTATTTCCTTGTATAAAAAAGGAATTTTGTCACAACAAACCAATTACGTAAAAGATAAAGTATATACTATTACGTATAAAGGAGGAAAAGAATTTACAGGTAAAAAATACAGTACTTATGACGGTACATTTTATAGTTATAAAGAAGGTGTTTTGGATGGCGAGTTTTTAAAGAACTCCTATTACACAACCATATATATATAACAGGAAGCTATAAAAATGGGAAATGGGAAGGTGTTATTAATTTTGAAGATTATAGCACAGGAAATTTAGGAAAATGTATTTATAAAAATGGACAGCCAGTTGATGGTAATATCATTTCAAAAGACGGAAACTCAGTTTATAAAAACGGACTAAAATCAGGGGTAGAGTGGGGTAAAAAACCGTTGTATTATAAGGTTAATAGTACTGCAGAAATGATATATGATTCTTTTGAGCGAAAATACAATGATAAAGGGCAACTACACGGTAAAGTAACCTATTACAAAGAAGGAAATATAGTAACCACCAGCACTTATAAAAATGGGAAGCCATATAACGGAGTGTTTTATGAACAGGAATATTTGAAAAACCGATACCAAAATGGTATGTTAGTAAAGTCCTATTATAATGTTGAAAAATACCAAATAGAAGAAGAATATGAAAAAGGTGAAATTACAAATGTTGTAGTACGCCACAAAAAAACATTTTATAAAGGAGCGTATAGAAACGGAAAGCCCTATGCAGGTATTTTTTTAGCTTTTGATGATTTTGAAAGACCTACAAAATATACTATAAGTATATATAAAGACGGTTTGAAAAATGGTATAGAAGATGTGTTTAGGTTAAGTAAAGAAGCTGAAAAGCGAATGAATAGAAAATGGTATCAAAACGGAGAGTTGTTAAAACAAACTTGGGAATTGTATAAAAATAAAATTGGAGAAAAATTAACAGGAAGGTATAAAAATACGCAACATTTTTCAGGAGATTTTTATGAGAAAAATAATGAAAACTATAGCATATTACATTATGAAAATGGGCAACAAGAAGGAATGCAATATTATGGTGAGCAAGATGATGATAGGTTGGAGGAATTAGGAAAAGTATGGTATAAAAATGGTAAAGCTATAAATGGAGAAGAAGTGTTAAGTATTAATGATAAAATACATGTACACAGTTATGTAAATGGAAACCTAGCAATTACAAGAATTTATAATTGGAAAATTAACGACCGCCCAAATGCGGTTATAAATTATTCAAACACTGGTTTTGTAACCTTAAAAGAAAATAGAGATAATCAATTAGAGAAATACAATGAGTTGCAGTACGCCAATAAAAAACAACAAAACGGAACACTTAAGTTCTATAAAAACAATAAAGAGATTGGAAAAGTAACTATTGAGAATAATCAAATTACGGCATTTAGTATTGCCTTTTCAAAGCATCTTTTTGATATTGAAATGCTTCTTGAAAAAGGAAAAGAAGTGCATGTATTTGCAAAAAGTAAAGCAATAACTATTAAAATACATCCTATTATTGATTTGCAAAAATCAATAAATTATAAAACAGTATTTAATTTTGATGGCGATTTATTAAAAAGTGATGGTATTGCTTATTTTTACTTAGGAAAGCAAACAACGTCAATAAGTAGCTGTACCGTAGAGAAAGGACAAGAACAAAATGGCGTTGTGGTAAACTATAATAAAGAAAATAAAAAGTATTATTATAAAAAATATAAAAACGGTAAGCGTGTTAAAAAAGTACGTCATTTAACTAAAAAACAATTATTAAAAGCCTTAAAAAATGAATAAACTACATTTAATAATCACTCTATTTTTAAGTGCGTCTCACAAATAAAATTTAGAATTGAGTTTTTTGTAATTGATAAAAACCAAGTAGATAGGGTAAAAAACATTCAAGCAAGAGGGGGTGTATTATAGCTAAATTTATATTTCAATCCCTTAAAAGAAATAAAGTTACGTGTTAAAAACACGTTAAAGTTAGTTAATACGCCGTTAAAGCAGTTGCGGAACTATCATGATATTTCTATTTTTACGTTTATAACTTAAAATAAAATAGATATGAAAGATATTTTTAAAATTATAGCATTTTCAATTTTAGGAGGTATTATTACTTTAAGTGGCTATTTGTTATTTATTAAAAATCCGCAACAAATAATTACACAACACCACCAACAAATACCGCAAGCTGTACCCGTAAATTTGCCAATAGAAAACATTAATTTTAATGATATTGCAACCGTAAATTTTACTGATGCAGCTGAAAAAACAGTACATTCCGTAGTACATATAACCAATACAAGTACATATTTACAGCCCACAAGTGCTTTTGATTATTACAACCGTAGCGGAAAACAAATTCAAAAAGGCTCTACAGGATCTGGAGTTATTATTACAGGTGATGGTTATATTGTGAGTAACTATCATGTAATAAAGGGTGCTGATGAATTGACAGTAACGTTAAATAATCAAAAAACATACAAAGCAAGAGTAATTGGTTTTGATGCGAAGAATGATATTTCGGTATTAAAAATTGATGCAACTGAAAAACTATCTTATATTCCTTTTGGAGATTCTGATGCCGTTAAAATTGGTGAATGGGTATTGGCAGTTGGGAATCCGTATAACTTAACATCTACAGTAACAGCGGGTATTGTGAGTGCAAAAAGTAGAGATTTGGGTGGTGATAATAACATACAATCTTTTATACAAACAGATGCAGCCGTAAATCCAGGTAACTCAGGAGGAGCGTTGGTAAATACAAAAGGAGAATTAATAGGAATAAATACCGCAATTTCATCAAAAACGGGTAGTTATATTGGGTATGCCTTTGCGGTACCATCAAATATTACAAAAAAAATAATTGATGACATTTTACAATACGGTACCGTACAGCAAGCAGTTTTAGGCGTTAGCGGTGTAGGGTTAAATAATAATGTAGCAAAACATTATAATGTTTCAGAAACCGAAGGATATTATATATCAAACATAGAAAAAAATTCAGGAGCAGAAAAAGGAGCGCTTTTAGTTGGAGATATTATTAAGAAAATAGATGATATTGATATTAAAAAATCTTCTGATTTAACAGGGTATTTAAGTGCAAAAGCACCAAAGAGCATTGTAGAGGTATTGGTATTAAGAAAAGGTGTATTAAAAACACTATCCGTACAGTTGTCTGATACCAGTATTTTAACAAAAAAAGCATTTGAGCTAACCTTAAAAAATTTAACCAAACAAGAAAAAAATGATTTTGAAATAAAAAGTGGCGTAAAGGTTACCCAAAACCGTAGTGCATTTTTAGCGGATAAATTAGGGGTTACAAAAGGTTGTGTTATCACTCAAATAAATGAAAAACCTATAGAATGTATAGCTGATTTGGATGTGTTGGCGTCATTAAGTTTGCAAAAATTATATAACATTGAAGTTGTTTATCCAAGCGGGAAATCTAAAAATTGGTGGTTGAGGTAACCACAGTATGATAACCTAATGTATAACTTAAAACAACAAAGAGAGTCAAAATATTTACATTTTTGCTCTCTTTAAATTTGGTTTTAGATGTTGTCCAAAGCATCATCTATATCAAATGGTAAATCGTCATCAGGGGTCATGGTCATCGTAATTTACTCCAGGAGGATTAAAAAGTCCCCATCTGTCAATAATATAATCCCATTCATTAAAGGTTTTCACCCATTCTGCAAACAAAATTCTGAAGTTTTCAATTTCGGTTTTCAGTAAATTTAAGTAATCGGTTTCTTGAAAATAATATCTTTTAAGTCCAGTACAATTGGTAGCTATTTCACGTGCAAGTTTTCTAATAATGGCTGCGTTTTCCATTTTTAAATCATATAAATCAACAGCCATTGCTCCAGATATTTTTACAGGAATTAGCATCGCATTTTCTCTGATGTGTTCAGCGGTACTTTTTAACATCTGTTTTTCAATATTGTTATCATCTTCGCTCACAGTACTTAATACCAAATCGGTAATTTTACCCGATATTTTTAAAATATCTATAGCTTTAATAAAAATAGGGATTTTCCTTGCGTTTTGGGAGTTGTCATGACCATAATCATCAAACATATTCATTTCTTTTAATTTGTAGAATAAGCAGTTTAGTGCTTCTAATTTGAAAAATAGTGAATATTTTACTATTTTAAAAGCTTTTAATTTCTATTTTTGCGCTACTAAACAACAATCAAATACAACTAAAAAAATGAGTGCAATTAAATCTTACGAAAAAGAATTATCTTTTCAAGCAGATCGCAGAAGAGCTTCTGTAGATTTTATTAAAGTAATTAGTGATTTATGGTATGACAAATCAATTGAGTTGGTTTTATTTCGTAATCAATTAATTGATAAAAATGTAAGTGATATTTTAAACTTACATGAATATGCAGGAGAATTTGTACAAAAACCTATTTCTATTTTTGATTCCGTAGAAATAGCAAAAGCAATACAAGGTATTAATTTACCTCCCTCAAAATTAGATATTGGGAAGTTAACCTATGAGTATCATTTAGAAGATGATAAATATAGCAATGCTAAAGCCTTTGTTTTAGATAAGTTAAAAGGAGCATCAAAATTTGAGGCTATAAAACCTAAAGATGTAGTTTTGTATGGTTTTGGGCGTATTGGTAGGTTATTAGCTCGTGAGTTAATGAGTAAAACTGGTAAAGGGCAACAAATGCGTTTACGTGCTATTGTTACTCGTGGTGAAATTACACCAACCGTTTTAGAAAAAAGAGCCTCTTTATTAAAAATTGATTCAGTACATGGTGATTTTTCAGGTACAGTATCAGTAGATTATGATAATAAAGCGTTATTAATAAACGGTACAACCGTTCATATGATAAGTGCTAAAAACCCTGAAGATATTGATTATACACAATATGGTATTGAGGATGCCTTAATTATTGATAATACAGGAGCATTTAAAGATAAGGAAGCTTTAAGCAGGCATTTAGTTGCTAAAGGTGCAAGTAAAGTATTGTTAACAGCACCAGGAAAAGGAATCCCTAATATTGTACACGGTGTAAATCATTTAGAAAATAACCCTGATGAGGTAAATATTTTTTCTGCAGCTTCTTGTACAACCAATGCGATTACGCCAATATTAAAAGCAATTAATGATACTTTTGGTGTAAAACACGGGCATTTAGAAACCATTCATGCATATACTAATGATCAAAATTTGGTAGATAATATGCACAGTAAATATCGTAGAGGTAGAGCAGCGGCTTTAAATATGGTAATTACAGAAACAGGAGCAGGAAAAGCAGTAGCAAAAGCATTGCCAGCATTAGAAGGTAAGCTAACATCAAACGCTATACGAGTACCAGTACCTAATGGATCATTAGCTATTTTAAATTTAGAAATAGAAAATGAAACTTCTTTAGATGGTTTAAATGCGGCAATTAAAAAATACGCATTAGAAGGTGATTTGGTTGAGCAAATTCAATATTCGTTAGATAACGAGTTGGTATCTTCAGATATTATAGGCTCATCTGCTCCATCAATTTATGATAGTAAAGCATCAATTGTACGTAAAGATGGTAAAAATATTATTATTTATATATGGTATGATAATGAGTATGGCTACTCTCATCAAGTAATACGTTTAGCAAAACATATTGCAAAAGTAAGACGCTTTGTATATTATTAAACACACCTAGAACACAATAATATTGAAAAATCCGTGTTTTAGTAACACGGATTTTTTTATTAAAAAGAAATAGACATAGAAAATTATAAGCTTATCTTTGTCAAAATAATTCCAAGTAACCTAACTATACTATGAAAAAACAAATATTATTTTTCGGAATCTTATTATTGAGTATTACTGCGGTAGTAGCTCAAAATGCAAAGAAAAAAGTAAACTTTAAAAAATATACCTTGGAGCGCACTTTTGATAGTGTTTGCCAATATTCTAATAACTACCAAGAGTTTAAAGTAGTTAAAAGAGTATGGTTGCAATCTTTTAAAAAAAAGTTAGCGGACTCACTTCAATCACAAAAAAGTGCAACTCAAAAATTACAAGCCACAATTGTAGCGCAAAAAAATAAAGTTGAAAACTTAACAATGCAAATAGAAACTTTAAACAGTTCGGTAGCTACTGTAAATACAGAGAAAGATAATATATCATTTTTAGGAGCTGATTTAAAAAAAACTGATTTCAAAAATATTTTTTGGGGTATTACAGCAATTTTATTAGGACTGTTAGGATTCTTTGTTTTTAAGTTTAACAATAGTAATAGTATTACAAAAAGTGCAAAATCTGAATTATACACAGTAGAACAAGAGTTTGAAACCCACCGAAAAACAGCTTTAGAACGTGAACAAAAAGTAATGCGTAAACTGCAAGACGAGATTAATAAACATCGATCTTAATTTATAATGAGAATTGACATAATTACCATATTACCAGAATTAATGCAAAGTCCGTTTAGTGCATCCATACTAAAACGTGCGCAACAAAAAGGTGTGGTGGAAATTCACTTTCATAATTTAAGAGATTACAGTACCAATAAGCAAAAAAGTATTGATGACTATCAATTTGGAGGTGGTGCAGGTATGGTAATGATGATAGAACCTATTGATTTATGTATCACTAAATTGAAAAGTGAACGTAATTATGATGAAGTTATTTATATGACTCCAGATGGTGTTACGTTAAATCAAGGTGTTGCCAACACGCTATCTTTACAAGAAAATATTATTATTTTATGTGGGCATTATAAAGGTGTAGATCAGCGGGTGCGTGATTTGTTTATAACCAAAGAAATATCAATAGGAGATTTTGTATTGTCAGGTGGTGAGTTAGCCGCAAACGTATTGTGTGATGCCGTAATTAGGTTGATTCCAGGAGTTTTAAATGATGAAACTTCTGCACTAACGGATTCTTTTCAAGATGATTTATTAGCACCTCCCGTATATACCCGTCCTTCAAATTATAAAGGAAATATAGTACCTGAAGTGTTATTGTCGGGTAATTTTCCAAAAATTGAACAATGGCGAGAAGACCAAGCATACCAACGCACAAAAGAAAGACGTCCTGATTTATTGAGCTAGCCTTTTTGCGTTAGTACTGTAGCGGTTGTACTTTTGTTGTAAGCAATTTGAGAAACACAGAACTAATTAAATGAATATAGTAGAAAAAGAAGCTCTGAAATTTAATTCAAACAGAGGATTTTATAAAAGTGCAATGAGGTTGGAATCGCTGAAATCGAATTTGACGAATAAACTTTATGATTTTAATAGAGATAGAGATAAACTGGATTTCTTAAAAATTCTTCGAGAAAAAACAGTTGAAGAAAAAACGGAACACGCCAAAACTTGTACTGGGTGTCGTTATGACGAAACAAGAAATATTGCATTATTTGTTATTGACCAAGAAATAGATCAAATAAATCAATTCTATACTTACGAATCAAAATCTGAAGATGAGTTTAGTATTGAACAGGAATCTGAATTACATAACAAACTGAATATCATTCTTGAAAAACTTAATAAACAAGGTTTTGGTCAACAAATAATTTTTGAGGAAATAG
>CAZSQD010000032.1:10294-14373 GCA_964608925.1 uncultured Kordia sp. | reverse complement strand
GAAATGAAAAGTACAGGAGAAAGTATCTTGTTTATTGACGATTTAAAAGATGATCAGTTTTACGATTTATATTCTCGTAGAAAAATGTACTTGACAAAATAAAAAGTATCATTTTATAATATTTTAAAATCCGTTAGCGAAAGCTAACGGATTTTTTTTTTTACATAATATGTGCCTTGTCATTCCAACCCTATGGTGGAATCACACAAATAGCTTACTCAAATGCACTTACTGTAATGTGATTTCTCACAAAAAGTGTTCGAAATGACAAAATTGAATTGGATGATGTTTTACTTTTACATTGTCAAACCAAACCTTGGCAAATTATTTGATATAATAAACTTTGTAAGGGGATATTCTTAAAAGAAATAAATCCCCCCAATAATTATCAGGATGGGTTATTGCCCCACAATTAAATAAAGTATATTGCGTTATCTAAAAAAATAAATTCATGAAAAATATTTTAACCCTATTAATAGTCTTGTTTGTATCAGGATTATCGGCACAAGAAATCAACCAATTTGATGCACATAAAAAACGTCATGGTAAATGGATGAAAACCTATGAGGGTAGTAAACAAATACGTTATAAAGGACAATTTGATCACGGTAAGGAAATTGGTCAATTTCAGTTCTTTCATAAAAAGCCTAAAGGAAAGCATGCTTCTTGTATAAAAGAGTTCACTACAAATAGTAATGTAGCACAAGTAAAATATTACAGTACTTATGGGCTATTGTTGGAAGAGGGGCAAATGAATGGTAAAAAACGTATTGGTAAATGGATTGCTTATGACCGTAAAACCAAAGTAAAAGTTACGGAAGAAAATTATATTGATGGTAAATTAAATGGTGAAATAAAATCATTTTATACTGATGGAAAACTATTAAAAGTAGAAACTTATAAAGCAGGTAAGAAGTCAGGAAAGCTTACTATGTATGCTCCCAATGGGAAAATAGTTAGTCAAGAAAATTTTGTAAATAACAAAAAAAATGGAGCATTTGTAAAATATGATAAATCAGGTAAAAAAATATTGGAAGGAAAACATAAAATGGGAAAACCACAAGGAATTTGGAAATACTACAAAAACGGAAAATTGAGCAAAACTAAAGATTATACCAAATCTAATAATCCTGCGAAGCAATAATAGCTCTTAAAATTGTAAAATGAAAGGTTAAAAAATCAATCCGATTTTTTAACCTTTTTTTTCTGTATAAAAAGCATTAAATTTGCAACCAAAATTACAGTGTATTAAATTATGAGTAAAGGAAGGGTAATAGTTGGTTTGTCAGGAGGAGTAGATAGTAGTGTAACTGCTTATTTATTGCAAGAGCAAGGATATGAGGTAATTGGGCTATTCATGAAAAATTGGCATGATGATTCTGTTACAATTTCTAATGATTGCCCGTGGTTGGACGATAGTAATGACGCTATGTTGGTAGCAGAAAAACTCGGTATACCTTTTCAAACTGTAGATTTATCAACCGAATATAAAGAACGTATTGTAGATTATATGTTCAAAGAATACGAAATGGGACGTACTCCAAACCCAGATGTATTGTGTAATCGAGAAATTAAATTTGATGTATTTTTAAAAATTGCTCTGAGTTTAGGGGCCGATTTTGTAGCAACAGGTCATTATTGCCGTAAAGGAAGCATTGAAGTTGCTGGAAAAGAAATTTTTCAACTCAAAGCAGGAGCAGATGGTAATAAAGATCAATCGTATTTTTTATGTCAACTCTCACAAGAGCAATTATCAAAAACCTTATTCCCGATAGGAGAACTCACCAAACCCGAAGTACGTAAAATTGCAGCGGAACAAGATTTAATTACTGCTGATAAAAAAGACTCTCAAGGGCTTTGTTTCATAGGGAAAGTACGCTTGCCAGAATTTTTACAACAAAAATTAGCACCCAAAGAAGGAGTAATTGTTGAAATAGCAAAAGAGAACTCAAAATACAGTGAATCGATACCAAGGTTTTCTAATAAAGAAGCAGAGTTAGCGTATTTGTCAACTAAAAAAACATATCAAATTACCGATGGTAAAATTGTAGGTAAACATCAAGGGGCGCATTACTTTACTAAGGGGCAGCGTAAAGGGTTGGCAGTTGGCGGTACACCGTTACCGTTATTTGTAATTGATACTGATGTAAATGAAAATGTAATTTATACAGGTCAAGGTGGTAACCACCCTGGGTTGTTTAGAAATGTATTGAAAGTTACAAATGATGAAATACATTGGGTACGCCCTGATTTAGCTTTAAAAAATGGAGAGCAACTCAGTGTGATGGCTCGTATTAGATACCGTCAACCTTTACAAGAAGCAATGGTGTATTGTTTTGAAAGTGGTATATATGTCACTTTTAAAACCGCACAAAGTGCTATTACTGAGGGGCAATTTGTAGCGTTTTATATTGAAGAAGAGTTGGTAGGTTCGGGAGTTATTTCGTAAATTGCGAGAATAACCCATTGATTATGATGCAAAAAATACTTTTTTTCGTTCTATTTATATTCTCAAGTTCTAGTTTTTCACAAGAGCACGCTTGGGTGTTTTTTAATAGTAAAGCAGCTGTTGCTAATTATTTAGCCAACCCAACATTAATGTTAACCCAACGCGCTATTGATAGGCGTACAAATCAAGGAATAACTATTGATTTTACCGATGTACCTGTAGATCCTTCACATATTGTAGCTCTACAAAACGCGACAGGTATTGCTTATAAAGCCAAATCAAAATGGTTAAATGCAGCACATGTTATTGGTAGTACTACAGACATTAACGCATTAACTTCTTTAACATTTGTAGATCATATTGAATTTGCTGATGATAGTTTAAATCCATCTTCACGTGTAGCCTCAATAGTAAGTACAGGTAATTACACCGCGAAGTTTCAAGCAGAAACAACCGCACAAACTACATTTAATTATGGTGATGCATTAAATCAAATACAAATGTTTAACGGTCATAAATTACATGAGTTAAATTATACAGGTGCAGGAATGTATATAGCTGTAATTGATGCAGGTTTTCCTAATGTAGATACTAATCCAGCTTTTCAACGCATACGTGATAATAATCAAATTTTAGGCGGTTATGATTTTGTAAATGACGATGCTAATTTTTATGGAGCACATTGGCATGGAGCTGCTGTATTATCAGATATTGCAGGTTATTTAGACGGGCAATTTATAGGCACCGCACCAGATGCTTCTTTTTATTTATATAGAAGTGAAGATGCAAGTCCAGAAACACCCGTAGAAGAAAGTTATTGGGTAGCCGCTGCAGAAGAAGCAGACAGAGTAGGAGTAGACGTAATCAACACGTCATTAGGTTATAATCGTTTTGATAATACAGCATATAATTACGACTATACTACGGATTTAGATGGTCAAAATGCATTTATTTCTCGTGGAGCAGCAATGGCATTTTCTAAAGGAATGATTCTAGTAAACTCCGCAGGAAATTCTGGTAATGATGCTTCTTGGGGAGGAAGAATAACAGCTCCTGGAGATGTTACTACATTATTAACAGTAGGTGCTGTAAATGCAAGTGGTAACTATGCAAGTTTTAGTTCTAAAGGTCCAACTTCTGATAACCGTTTAAAGCCAGATGTGGTAACACAAGGAGCAGCGGCTTATATTATTAATACTTCAGGAAACGTAGTAACATCAAACGGAACTTCATTTTCTTCACCAATTATGGCTGGAGGAGTTGCTTGTTTATGGCAAGCATTACCCAATTTTACAAATGCCGAAATTGTTCAATTTATAAAAGAATCAGCATCTATATTTAATAACCCTACTAATAATTTAGGGTATGGAATTCCAAACTTAGAGTTGGCATTGCAAAATGCATTGAGCGTACAAGGACAAGAAATAACCAGTTTTAGCTTATATCCAAATCCTGTACAATCCAGTTTATATGTAAACTTTCTAAGAGGAGAACATCAAGTAACTTTAGAAATAAACAGTATTTTGGGTAAAAAAATAATGGAAGTTGAAATTAAAGCTACGGATAATAGACTTGACTTGTCTACATTATCTACAGGTGTATATTTAGCTAAAATTACTTCAAATTTAGG
>CAZSQD010000032.1:0-10194 GCA_964608925.1 uncultured Kordia sp. | reverse complement strand
CAAATAAAATTTGTGAACTGTTTCAAATAAAATATCCAATTATTCAAGGTGGAATGATATGGAATTCGGGTTATAAATTAGCATCAGCAGTATCTAATGCTGGTGGATTAGGGCTAATTGGAGCAGGGTCAATGTATCCTGATGTATTGCGTAACCACATTCAGAAATGTAAAAAAGCAACTCAAAAACCTTTTGGGGTAAACGTACCTATGTTGTACCCAAATGTGGAAGAAATTATGCAAATTATTGTAAATGAAGGCGTAAAAATAGTATTTACTTCTGCAGGAAACCCTAAAACATGGACCAAATGGTTGCAAGAAAAAGGAATAACTGTTGTGCATGTAGTGAGTAGCGTAAAATTTGCTTTAAAAGCACAAGATGCAGGTGTAAATGCTGTTGTAGCAGAAGGGTTTGAAGCAGGTGGACATAATGGTAGAGATGAAACCACCACACTTACCTTAATACCAATGGTAAAGCAAAAAATTAATATTCCGTTATTGGCAGCAGGAGGTATTGCTACTGGAAAAGCAATGTTAGCCACTATGGTTTTAGGAGCTGATGGTGTACAGGTAGGAAGTAGGTTTGTAGCTTCTACCGAATCATCAGCACATGATAATTTTAAAGATGAGGTGGTTAAAGCAAGTGAAGGTGATACCCAATTGACTTTAAAGGAATTAGCACCCGTACGTTTATTGAAAAATAAATTTTATAACGATTTGCAAGAGTTGTATAAAACCGCACCCACACCAGAAGCATTACAACAATTATTAGGGCGTGCACGTGCTAAAAAAGGAATGTTTGAAGGTGATTTAATTGAAGGTGAATTAGAAATTGGTCAGGTAGCAGGATTAATACACCAAGTAAAACCGGCTGCTGAAATTATTAATGAAATGATAACTGATTTTGAGTTAGCAAAAGCAGGAGTAATTAATTTATAGAGTAATATTATGAATAAAATTTTATTATTGGGACTATTTGTAATGAGTAATATTTTTGCACAAAACAGTGAGTTGTTAAAGAGAATGCAAGTTATAATGGATGATGGAGGGACATACTATTACAATGTTGATGGTTATTCAGTAACGAGTAAAGCATTCGACTATGATTTTTCTGAAAAAGGATTAAAAAAAGTATATCGAAAATATTCTGTTAAAAAAAAGCAACTAAAAATTAAAAATAAACAGTTGAATTTTGATAATTTCCAAGTTAAAAAGATAGAAGAATATAATGAAAAAGTAACTGCATATAGCTCCATATATTTTATAAAAAATCTAATTGACCAAATTACTGTTATACAAATTAATTCAATTAATACCGAAAATGCTATTTTTGAAAAAAAAATAGCAACGATGATTATTAATAATGATATTCCAGAAACTATGGTGGCATCTGTTTATATTAAAGATAGTATTAATTTTGCAGGACGTAGAATAGCATTGAGTAATAATGAATGCAATTGGATGGGAGTAAATAAGATTCAATGTCCTTACTATGGAGAGATGAACTGGGTCTGTACATAAAGAATTTAAAAGTGCAAAAAATGCTATTGAAAATCAGTTAGAAATTACAAAACATAGAAAAGGGGGAACAGTTATTTCAGAAGAAATAGTAAATATAGAGTTTGAAGGAGTTGTTACTACAGCAAAGAAAGTAATTTATGATTTTAAAGGTGTTACATCTGTTTTAGTAGGGATGACAGGAGGGAAAACATTAACAATTTATTACATAGCAGAAAAAGTTAGAGGAAATTATTTAAGTTGTGTATTAAGCTATTGGAATAATGATGTTATAACAGAAACAGGATTGCCACCTTTATTAAATGAAGTAATGAAATTGAAATAAATTAAAATGCAGTTTCACTCCAATTTTAAAATAAACGGACAATCATTCAC
Organism: uncultured Kordia sp.; assembly: GCA_964608925.1. GTDB lineage: Bacteria > Bacteroidota > Bacteroidia > Flavobacteriales > Flavobacteriaceae. The sequence continues at coordinate 8,302 of CAZSQD010000032.1, read as the reverse complement.
TCCAAATACATTTAAAAAGTATATTGAAATAGTATGTGTTGCTGATGAAATTTATTTACAAGAAATCGGAATATTTTTAAAGCATTGGTTTGATGAAAGTCAAATAATTTCTGTAAAAACTTCAGGCTCTACAGGGAAACCAAAAATAATCAGACTACAAAAACAGCACATGACAAATAGTGCATTGGCAACGGGAGAGTTTTTTAATACAAAGGAAAACACCAAAGCCTTACTGTGCTTGTCAGCCAATTATATTGCAGGAAAAATGATGTTGGTAAGAGCAATGGTTTTAGGTTGGGATTTACATTTGGTAGCACCATCATCATCACCATTAAAAGAAATAGACAATACTTTTGATTTTTGTGCAATGGTACCCTTGCAAGTTGAAAATTCATTAAAAAAGTTACAGCAAGTAAAACAATTAATTATTGGAGGCGCACCAATTTCAACTTCCTTGTTAACCAAATTACAACCCTTAAAAACACAATGTTTTGCAACTTATGGAATGACGGAAACCATTACGCATATTGCGGTAAAACCATTAAATAAAACGTCAAATTATTTTCAAACATTACCAAATGTAACATTATCACAAGATAACAGAGGGTGTTTGGTTATTGCTGCTCCAAAAGTGGCAAGTAATAAAATAGTAACTAATGATGTGGTTAAATTAATTTCCGATACGCATTTTGAATGGTTAGGACGTTTTGATTATGTTATCAATAGTGGTGGCGTTAAATTATTTCCAGAACAAATTGAAGAAAAACTTTCAAAAGTGCTTTCTTATCGTTTTTTTGTAGCAGGTATTGATGATGAGATATTAGGGCAAAAATTAGTGTTGATATTGGAGTTATCAAACAATTTGTTTGATGAGGAAAAGCAACATTTACAAAATCAAATAAATGAGTTAGTAGCATTGTCAAAGTTTGAAATTCCGAAGAAAATTTATTCAGTAGCACATTTTATAACCACACCAACTGGTAAAATTAATAGAAGAGAAACGATAAAAAAAAGTATTTAGCGAATAGGGAAATAGCGAATAGTTTTTAAATAGAACTTATACTGTAAATTCGTTAATTTGGTTTTTGTGGATTTAAAAAAAATGAAAACCAGATTTAGATGTTAAAAATAGAGTGTGCAGTCATCTCAACTTTTTTTGAGGAGAGATCACAAATGTAACTCACACATACCTGCTTACTGTCAACTGGAAAACTAAGAAAGAACATTACTTCACCGCAATCATGCTAATTTCTACATTTACATTTTTAGGCAAACACGCCACTTCAACGGTTTCTCTTGCAGGTGCAGTAGTTTCATCAAAGTAACTACCGTAGACGATATTGATAGCTCCAAAATTAGCCATATTACTAATGAATATAGAAGATTTTATGACATTATCAAAAGTCATATCGGCAGCTTTTAAAACGGCTTTCATATTTTCCATAACTTGCTTGGTTTCTATTGTAATAGTATCCATAACCAATTTCATTGTTTTTGGATGTAATGCAATTTGACCAGAAGTATATAAAGTGGTTTCGTTTACTAATACAGCTTGATTGTATGGACCAATAGGTGCAGGAGCATCTGTTGTAGTGATGATTTTTTTAGTCATGATACTGTAGTTTTTTAGTTGTAAAGTGAAAAGTTTATAAAGTAGTATTAGTACTTGATTTTGATAATAAAATTGTTAGGTTAGAAGTGTCAGTTATTAAAATAATTTTAGAAAGTATTTTTTTAATTGATCTATCGCTTTACGATTTGATTTAGTTTATCAATTTATCACGTTCACGGTTTTTATCCCATTTAATATCACTCAATACACCAGATTTTATCCCAATAAAGAAAAACCATGATTTATTTGCACTAAAAGGAACCCAATTAAAGTTTAATTTCCAACTTAATAAATCTCGCTCAAAACGTAAATTAGTATGTGAAAACCCTTTACCCTTAATGTCATAACCTGAAGAAATACCAACACGCCAACGTGGAGAAAACTCAATATCTCCAGAAAACATTAATGTATTTCCTGTAATTTCGTCTTGTCGTTGTTGATTACTATAAGTAGTGGAATATGCTAAACGCAAACTCCATGGTATTTTATAATTATATAATTTTACATCCGTTTTTTCTTCCTCTTCTTTATCATCAAAACTCGACTTGCTTAAATCGTTTTTATCACCTAATAAATCTTCGGTATTATTTAACGTAGTTGTATTGTCACCTTGGTTACTGGTTGTATTTCCTTTTTCAAAATCTTTACTTGAAAATGAATAGTTTAGGGTCAAATTGGCATTAGTTAATCGAAATAAACTACCACCATTATCTACATTAAATTTATCTACACGTTTGTTATTATTGTTCAATGCATACGGGTCTAATGATAAATTGAAGTTAATGTTTAGCTTATTATTAGCCAATACCGTACCTCCAGAAACACTAACGGGACTAATTTTTAAACTATCACCTGCAACATTGTAAGATGATGCAAAATTTAAGTTTTTTAAGATGCTTACTTTGCGGTAGGTAACCTCAGTACTATCCGTTATTTTATCTCGTACTTTTGCTTCAATACTATTACCAATACCAAAACCAATGGAACTGGAAAATGTTTTACCAGGTTGCCCATATAGTGAATTTTCATACGGACTGTACTCCACATCTTCAACAGTTAAGCCATCTGCGGTAATAATATTTTTTTTGTAACTTTCGTAGTATTGATCAAACGCAGGGTTGATGTTATAACTCACACTAGGTCTAATTACATGTCTAATGGCTTGTGTTTTTTTCTCCTCGTTTTTTTTATCAAAATTATACATACCGTACAGAGTTGTACCTAAGCTTGTAGAAAAATTATAAGTTCTAAAGGCGCTAAAACCTTTATCTATTTCAGTAATTTCTTCTTCTAAAACGGTATCATACTGTTTTTTTACTTTTTCAAAATTCCAAACTTCATTATAGGTGCCGCCCATACTCAAACTTAAATACTGGAGGACTTTAAAATTGGTGCTTACAGGTATGGAGTGTCTAACGCCTATTTTGGCATCATCAAACATCTCACTTTTAAAGAAAAATTCATCTGTTGTTTTAATTCTATTTTCGGCAGCAAAGGAGTATTGTAAATTTATATTTTGAATAATTCCTTTTTTACTTCCTATTTTAGGTTCAAAAGGATAAATACGGTTAAAACTACCTTGTAAATTAGGTAGGGTCATATTAATTTCTTCCGTATTGGTGTTTTGTGAATGTGTTGCTGTTGAAGAGAAATTAAATCCTAATTTACCAGGAAATGTTTTACTGTAGGATATAGATGAACTCAATGTGTTTACTAGGTTATTACCTACATTAAATTGATTAATAGAGTTGTTGTAGTAATTACTACTTCCTAAATTTACAGAAGCTGAAAAACGTGAATTAGGACTTGATTTACTGTCTTGACTATGTGACCAACGTAAATTGTAAATATTAGCTTTACTATAGTCAGGAAAACCACGTTCACTATCAATTAAGTTCTCATAACGGTAACTAAACTGACCACTAAATTTATAATTTACTTTATAATTGGTACTTACGTTGTATCCATAACTTCCGTTGGTATAAAAATCACCTAAAAGAGTTAAGTCAAAATAATCACTAACGGCAAAATAGTATCCACCATTTTGTAAAAAGTAGCCTCTACGGTTGTTTTCTCCAAAAGATGGAATAACCACTCCAGAACTTCTACCTTCCGTCATCGGGAAATAAGCAAATGGTATGGCAATAGGCGTAGGGACTCCGTAAATGTACATATTGGTAAAACCGGCTACAATTTTCTTTTTAGGTACAAATTTCCCTTTTCGGAGTCTAAAATAATATTCAGGATCCTCCAAATCTTTTGCGGTAGTAATGATAGCTTCACTAACATAGTAAACGGAATCATTTTCTTTTTTAGTACGTTCTGATTTTACATTCATTCCGTTTTGTAGGGTACGGGAATTAAAAATTAAGGCTTTTTGTGTTTTAAAATTGTAACGGATAGAGTCTGGTTCCACCACACTTTCTCCTTGTGTAAATACAGGCGCTTGTGTATATCCTAAACTATCTTTAATACCAAAAGCATAAATTTCGCTTTTTTCATAATTAATAATAATTTTTCCAGCTTTAATTTCAATGTCGCCATAAATAATTTCGGCTTCATTGTATAAGTACATTTGTTTTTCCTTGCGGTTAATTTTAATGTAATCAGTAGCTTTATATTTTACAACATCTGTTAGTGTTTCTTTTACAATAATAGAATCTTTTGGGCGTATAGTGTCTACTTTTTTGTTTGCTAAATCATCAAATTCAGAAGATTTTGGCATGTTAAATAATGATTTTGTAGTAGTAATGCTATCAGCGGGTACGGCAATTCCTTTTTTGGGTAAGTCTTGCCCAAAGCATATATTGTTGATAAACAATGCTAAAAGTGTGATAAAAAGTATATGTTTGCTTTTGGTAATCAACAATCTTAATTTTATTTTTGTAAAATTATGGCTTAGTTTTTGGAGTGTCAAACATACAACATATTTTTTGTGTATATTTAATTTTAAGAAAATTTTAATCACAGGGCTATAGCCTATTTTAAAAGGATAAAAATAACAAAATAAAAACCAATATTACATGCGTATTTTAAAACCAATATTATTTATACTACTATTTGCAATTCATCTTTTTATAGGAGAAAATTCCTTTGCACAACAAAAAGATAAATTTATTATTGTTTTGGATGCGGGTCACGGTGGGCATGACCCTGGCAAGCATTCTAAAAATGGATATAAAGAAAAAGAAGTAGCTTTAAAGATAGTTTTATTGGTAGGGAAACAATTAGAAAAAAATGCGGATGTAAAAATTATTTACACCCGTAAAACAGATGTTTTTGTAGAGTTAAGGGAGCGCGCACGTATTGCTAATAAAGCAGATGCTAATTTATTTGTATCCATACATTGTAACGCACACCATACTCAAGCACACGGTACCGAAACTTTTGTAGTAGGAGAAGGAAACACGCAACGTAACTTAAATATTGCAAAAGAAGAAAATGAAGTTATTTTTTTAGAAGATAATTACGAAGAAAATTATAAAGGTTTTGATCCCAATTCTCCAGAATCTTTAATTGGGTTAACCTTAATGCAAGAGGAATATGTAGAGCAAAGTTTGTTGTTAGCTAGTTTGATACAAAATAATTTCACCAAAAAGTTAAAACGTAAAAATAGAGGTGTAAAACAAGCAAGTTTATGGGTAATGCATAATACTTATATGCCAAGTGTTTTAATTGAAACGGGTTTTATAACCAATAAAAATGAAGGGAAGTATCTAGTATCTGCAAAAGGTCAAAATGAGTTATCTACTGCAATAGCTACTGCAATTGTAAAATACAAAAACACATTACAAGGAGTAGAAGAAGAGGTGGAAGTTGTACCTGAAACACCCAAAGTAACAACTCCAAAGTCAAAAGACACGAACCTTGTTTTTAAAGTACAGTTAGCAGCAGGTCCAAAAAAATTGGCTTTAAAAAGTTATAATTTTAAAGGGATGCAAAATTTATCAGTAGTGCAACAAGGTAAGTTGTATAAATATTTTTCGGGTAAAACTAATGATTATCAAACGGTAAAAAAAATACGTTTAAATGCTATTAAAAAGGGATATAAAACTTGTTTTATAGTTGCCTATAAAAATGGTGAGCGTATTTCTTTATCAAAAGTAATAAAGTAACGTACGTAAAAAAAATAATTACGGAGTGATAGCCCTACCGATTTTTGGAGGTGAAATTTAAATACAGGTTTTCACTAATCTGATGGGGTTATACGTAGTGATATGTATATATTTGTCAAAAAAATAAAAGGAACTCAACTCAAGTACTGTTTTTTAAGAATGATGAATAACGCAACAGAAAATAACCACAATAAGATAACGGTAAACAACGCTCAAGTTGAAGCGTGTATTGCTACGCTAAATAGTTTATTAGCAAATACAGATCAATTATTTGAGCTGGAAGAAGAGCAGCGTATTGCATTATTTACAGCAGCAGGGTTGTTATCAAGACCCAACCGTGTTGAGTTTGCAAAAAGACGTAAAGATGCTAAAAAAGCAACAAAGCGTAAAATGATTGAAAGGGATAAACATGCTCGTAAAGAGACAGGTATCCGTTCCGCAAGAGAATCCGTTATATTTACAGCACCTAAATTATTGCCTGTTGCCGATTTAACCAAAGAAACTTCGGAGTTAGAGTCGCCAAGAAACTGTTATGTATGTAAAACTGTTTACACGAAATTGCACCATTTTTATGATACTATGTGTGCCGAGTGTGGTGATTTTAATTATGCAAAGCGTTTTCAAACGGCAGATTTAAAAGGTCAAGTAGCTGTAATTACAGGTTCTCGTTTAAAAATTGGGTATCATATTACCTTAATGTTATTGCGTGCAGGTGTTACCGTAGTGGCTACCACTCGTTTTCCTGCCGATTCTGCTTTACGATTTGCAAAAGAAGATGATTTTAATATTTGGGGGGCTCGTTTACATATTCATGGGTTAGATTTAAGACATATACCAAGTGTTGAAATTTTCTGTAATTATATTGAACAGAAATACGATAGATTGGATATTTTGATAAATAATGCAGCACAAACTGTACGTAGACCATCTGGTTTTTATCAGCATTTAATGGAAAAAGAAACAGTATCAGTAGATAAGTTACCTGTTAGTGCACAAAGTTTATTGCATAACCATAATGAATGTTTGCAAGAACTTTCTAATTTATCAGAGACCATTTCTAACGATAAAAATAATGTATTACCCGTAAGTTGGCATGGTGCGGAACCAGGTGTTGGGTTAAGAGCTTCAGCAAAATTATCACAAATACCGTATAGTTTTGACAATTCATTGCAAAATGAAGAAGTATTTCCTGAAGGAGCGTTAGATGCCGATTTGCAGCAAGTAGATTTAAGAAAAACCAACAGTTGGCGTTTAAAATTAGGAGAAATTGAAACCACAGAAATGGTTGAAGTACAATTGGTAAATGCAGTAGCTCCTTTTGTGCTATGTAATCGTTTATCAGAATTAATGAAAAAAGACAATACGGGCAAAAAGCATATTATAAATGTATCTGCCATGGAAGGTAAATTTCATCGTTTTAAAAAACAAGACCGTCATCCGCATACCAATATGGCAAAAGCAGCATTGAACATGTTAACACATACATCTGCAGCAACCTTAGCAAAAGACGGTATTTTTATGAATGCTGTTGATACAGGTTGGGTAACAGATGAAGATCCTGCAGAATTGTCAAAGAAAAAAGTAGAAGTACATGATTTTCAACCACCATTAGATATTGTTGATGGTGCCGCAAGAGTAATGGATCCGTTAATTGATGGTATCAATACAGATAAACATTGGTGTGGTAAATTTTTAAAAGATTATATGCCTATTGATTGGTAATCAAACGTAGGGCGATAGCCTAATTAAGAAACTTAATCTAAGTGTTTATATAATGAATTAAAATTTAAGGGTTCAAGCTCTTGATACAAGTAATTATCTTGTTAACATTAAATAAAAATATAATACTAAAACTATAAATAATGCCGTTTAAAAAATTAATACCATCGCTTAAAACAGCACTAACGCGTTTAGGGTTTGAAGCGCCTTTACCTTTTCAGCAACAAATATTATCTAAAATAAAAGGAGGTGCCAATGTATTTGGTATTGCTCCAGAAGGCAGCGGAAAAACAACAGCAATGATTATTAGCGTTATCCAAAAATTAAAAGGGATGGAGGTAGATGATTCGCCAAGAGCAATAATATTTGTAAAGGATAAAAAAGCAGCGCTACTGTTAAAAGAAAAGTTTGATGAGTTTACGTTTCGCACCAGTTTACGTGTGTATTGTTTGTATGATGAGTATCGTATAGATTTTCAAAAAGAGGATATTTACTATGGTACGGATGTAGTGATTACTACATCAAGCCGTTTGACTAAATTGTATAATATGAATGGTATACATTTAGGCGAGCTACAATTATTTATTGTAGCCAATGCTTCCGTTTTAGATAAAAGAAGTAACCTTCCTGAAATTAATAGAATTACGGAGAGTATTGATAAATGTCAATATTTAGTATTTAATGATGTGATGGATGCCAAAACGGAACGATTTAAAAATTCATTTATGAAAAACTCACAAACAGTAACCCTGTAAAAGTAGTTTGTATATAGTCTTGTATAAAAAAAGCATCTTGATAAACTCAAGATGCTTTTTTAGATTAGAGAAAGTACGTTTACGAATCTTTCTCTTCTTTT
>CAZSQD010000031.1:0-14576 GCA_964608925.1 uncultured Kordia sp. | reverse complement strand
AAATAAATTACTTAAAAAAGCATGGTATTATACCGTAAAAGGGGATACTATTCAAAAATAAAATAGTCTAAGAATTAAAGTAAACGTTCTCGTACCAAGAGTGTGAGATATTATGTTATACCAATTAAACTTTATTTTTATTGCTTTTGATATTAGAATATCAGTAAATTAACCTCCCAATAATTATTTGGATGGGTTTATAACCCCACTATTAAATTTAAAAAGTGCTCCATAAATGGAGCGCTTTTTTTTACATCCATATTTTTTTTTGGGGAAAATTATGGTGCATCAGTAAGTAAGTTTCCTAAATTACCGGGTGCAAATATAATGGCATTTTTTTAAATAAAAAATAACATATGTTTGAGAATATAATTAATCCTAAATCAGTACTATCTATGAAATTAGTATCTTTGTTTTTTCTTAAAAAATAATGGCAAAATTTAACAATTATATAGATGTACAAGGTGCACGAGTACACAACCTAAAAAATATTGATATTCAAATACCACGAGACCAATTGGTGGTTATTACAGGTTTATCAGGCTCTGGTAAATCATCATTGGCATTTGATACCATTTATGCAGAAGGACAGCGCCGCTATATAGAAACCTTTTCGGCGTATGCGCGTCAGTTTTTAGGAGGCTTAGAACGCCCTGATGTTGATAAAATTGATGGCTTGTCACCAGTAATTGCTATTGAGCAAAAAACAACCAGTAAAAGTCCGCGTTCTACCGTAGGTACCATTACTGAAATATATGATTTTTTACGATTATTATACGCACGTACCGCAGATGCTTATAGCTATGTAACCAATAAAAAGATGGTTAGTTATAGTGATAATCAAATTCAAGAGCTAATTTTAAAAGACTATACCTCTAAAAAAATACTCATTTTAGCACCCGTAATTAAAAATAGAAAAGGACATTATCGGGAGTTATTTGCAACCATTGGCAAACAAGGTTTTACGAAGGTAAGAATAGATGGTGAGGTACTGGACATTGTTCCTGGAATGAAAGTTTCACGATATCAATACCATGACATTGAAATTGTAATTGATCGCTTAAAGATTTCTGAAGATGTAGACCATGACAAACGACTTACCGAAACCATAAAAACGGCCATGTACCATGGTGAAAATATTTTAATGGTTTTAGAACACAATACTACGGAAGCACGTTATTTTTCAAGAGAACTGATGTGTCCTGAGTCAGGAATTTCTTACCCAAGTCCTGAACCCAATATGTTTTCATTTAACTCACCAAAAGGAGCGTGTAGCCATTGTAATGGTATTGGAAAACTATATGAAGTAAATGTTGATAAAATTATTCCAGATGATAAAAAATCAATAAAAAATGGAGGTATTCTTCCTGTAGGAGAAGAAAAAGATTCTTGGATGTTTAAACAATTACAAACCATTGCCAATCGATATCATTTTAAATTAACGGATCCTATAAAAAAGATTCCTGCAGAAGCAATGCAAGTTATTTTAAAAGGTGGGGAAGAAGCTTTTTCAATACAATCAAAAGAGTTAGGCGTTACCCGAAATTATAAAATAGAATTTGAGGGCATTATACCGTTTATTAATGGGCAGTATGAAAACAGTGGGTCGGCATCTATAAAACGATGGGCTAAAGATTTTATGGATCATAATAATTGCTCCGTTTGTAAGGGTTCTCGACTTAAAAAAGAATCGTTATACTTTAAAATAAACGAAAAAAATATTGCTGAATTGGCACAAATGGATATCACTGAATTATCGCATTGGATTGCAAATTTAGACGCGCATTTATCTACCAAACAAAGAAAAATAGGGCAAGAGGTTATTAAAGAAATTGCCACACGTTTGCAGTTTTTATTAGATGTAGGATTGGATTATTTAGCCTTAAATAGGGGTTCTAAATCGTTATCTGGAGGTGAAGCACAACGCATCCGTTTGGCAACTCAAATAGGCTCACAATTAGTAGGCGTATTGTATATTTTGGACGAACCCAGTATAGGATTACACCAGCGTGATAATGAAAAACTCATTAAATCCTTAACGCAATTACGTGATATTGGTAACTCGGTTATTGTGGTAGAACACGATAAAGATATGATTGAACAAGCTGATTATGTAATTGATATTGGTCCCTTTGCAGGTAAAAATGGAGGAGAAATTATATCAAAAGGAACTCCCAAACAACTGTTAAAAGAAAAGACACTTACTGCTGCTTATTTAAATGGTGAAAAAGAAATTGCAATACCTAAAAAACGTCGTAAAGGAAATGGAGAACATCTTGTTTTAAAAGGTGCTACGGGTAATAATTTAAAAAATGTATCTATCAGTATTCCGTTGGGTAAAATGGTATGTGTTACAGGAGTTTCAGGTAGTGGGAAATCGACTTTAATTAATGAAACTTTATATCCAATATTAAATAACTATTATTTTAACGGTGTAAAAGTGCCGATGCCCTATAAAAGCATCAAAGGTTTGGAGCATATTGATAAAGTAATTGATATTAATCAGAGTCCTATTGGGCGTACACCACGTTCCAATCCTGCAACGTATACAGGTACTTTTGGAGAAGTACGTAGTTTATTTGCTAAAACACCAGAAGCCTTAATAAGAGGTTATAAACCAGGTCGTTTTAGTTTTAATGTAAAAGGAGGGCGTTGCGAAACTTGCCAAGGTGGGGGAGTGCGCGTAATAGAAATGAACTTTTTGCCAGATGTACAGGTAGAGTGTGAAACTTGTATGGGGAAACGTTTTAATAGAGAAACGTTGGAAATTAGATACAAAGGAAAAACCATTTCTGATGTATTGAATATGACCATGAATGAAGCGGTAGATTTCTTTGAAAAAGTCCCTAAAATACACCGAAAAATAAAAACAATGAAAGATGTTGGCTTGGGGTATATTACTTTAGGACAACAAAGTACCACGCTATCTGGAGGAGAAGCACAACGTGTAAAATTAGCAACAGAACTCTCTAAAAGAGATACGGGTAAAACCTTTTATATTTTAGATGAACCCACAACAGGTTTACATTTTGAAGACATCAATGTATTAATGGGTGTCATTAATAAATTAGTAGATAAAGGCAATACAGTGCTAATTATTGAGCATAATTTAGATGTTGTAAAACTTGCCGATTATATTATAGATATTGGCCCTGAAGGCGGTAAAAATGGAGGAACTATTTTAGCAAAAGGGACTCCTGAAGAAATTATAAAAGTAAAAAATAGTTATACCGCACAGTTTTTAAAAAAGGAGTTGAGTTAATCAATACTTAGTCAGTTTTTTAACTCAACTTTTTTATGACTTTACCTATTGTTAATCCTTGTCCTACAATAGAAAACACTACAACGGTATAGGTCATTACTAAAAACAAATCCTTATGCATTTCGGGGGTTAAACTTAGGGCTAGTGCTATGGAAATTCCACCACGCAAACCTCCCCAAGTCATTAATGTATTGGTGTTTTTTACAAAGTCTAATTTTTTAGCGTAAAATTTAATAGGGAGTAAGAGTGATAAGTATCGTGCAAAAAGTATGGCAGGGATTGCTAAAATTCCAGCTAAAAAGTATTCTTTTTCAAAAGTAAGTACCAATAATTCCATACCAATCATTACAAATAATAACGTGTTTAATAACACATCTACCAATTCCCAAAACTTATCTACATATTGCTCCGTAACTTCACTCATTGAATTTTCTCTAATGGTATCATTACCAACTACCAAACCAGCAAGAACCATAGCTAAAGGAGCTGAAACATGTAGTTTTTGAGCCAATAAAGTACCGCCCATTACGGCAGCAATGGTAATAATAACTTCGGTGTCATAATCATCAATAGATTTTAATAGGCGATACGTAATATACCCTAGTAAACCTCCTAATGCTAAACCTCCACCTACTTCTTTCACAAACTCTAACAATACATGTGAAAATGAAAAATGATCCATACCTGTTGAAGCTATCCCAAAAATGGTTACAAAAATAACAACACCAACACCATCATTAAATAAGGATTCGCCTACAATTTTAGTTTCTAATTTTTTAGGAGCACCTACTTTTTTTAAAATTCCCAAAACCGCAATAGGGTCCGTAGGCGACATTAATGCTCCAAATAAGAGACAGTAAATAAATTCAGTATGTAAATTGATTACTTGTAAACCGTAAAAAATAAAAATTCCAACTAAAAAAGTAGAAATTAAAGTACCTAACGTAGCAAAGGCTAAAATGGGTTTGCGTTGTATTTTTAATTGCTGAAAATTAGTGTGCAAAGCACCTGCAAATAGCATAAAACTTAGCATCATGTCCAACAAAACCGTTTTAAAATCTATTTGACCAATTAAGGCACGTTCATGCTCTAAAAGTGTAGCGTCAAAATAACTCAAAGCAAAAACTAACATTGTAAATACAATAGTAATTAACATTAAACCAATAGTGTTGGGTAGTGATAAAAACCGCACGTTAATATATCCGAAAATTGCAGATAATACGATTAAAATTGTAGCAATTGCGTAAAAATCCATAAGTAATTTATAGTTAGTTTATTTAAAAGTAAATGTACTACTTTTAAATAAATATATAATATTTTATAGCGTTGTGTTTACCACCAAGTAATAAAAAACTTTTATAATTCACCCTTTTTACTTTTTATCCAACACATTGGCGATTGATTATTTTTGATAAATGGCAGTATTTGTAGTCTAAATTTTTCAAAAGAAATCCATTGTGTATTTTGATGTGGCTTTATCAACCATTCTAATTTGGTAGGAATATAAAAAAAATTGTTTTTTAGGGTTGATAATTTTGAAAAAGAGATGTAAAACCCACTAATACATTCCTTATTAATAGTCAAAAATGAATGTTGTAAAAGGTGTATTGGAACAAATAATTGAGCTTTAAAATAAACCTGTTGCTTCATTTTTTCAATATTGATATTGATATTTTTTAATGTTAGTTGGGTAGTTGGGTGTTGCAATAAGGGTAGTTGTTTGTTTTTTAGCTTTGTTAATTTATCAATTAATGAATCTTTACGGTTAGGACCAATCCAATGCTCAATAGCTGTATTTCCAACGGTTTGATCATATAAATAAAATTTATACACAATTTCTAAATGAATGGAAATATTGTGATATTGTAGCATACAATCCAACTCACCAAGCGTGATTTTATTTTCTATAATTTGGAGGTTGGTAGCCGTAATTTGACAATTCGTATTATTTTCTAATTCATGAAATACAAATTGTTCTACCCGATGTCCTAAACGTTTTTGTAAAATTGATGTAGTTAGTTGTAGCGTATTTATTTGAGGTAGGTTTATTTGTTGCAAACCCAAAAGAGAGCCTTCCCAAAGTTGAGGAGTTTTTAAAAAACCTTCGTATTGTAATTGTTCACTTGATTTCAATGCTTTTTTTATATAAAACTACAAAAATAAAATCAATTTGTTTTATGATAACTCCAAACGGCTAAACCATTCATAACAACTGCATACCCAATTGTTTTTAAAAATTGTGGCAGAATGTCTGAAAAATCAGAACCTTTTAGCATTACCATTCGCATAATTTCCACAAAATATTTTACAGGATTGAGTTCCGTTACTTGCTGTGCCCATTTTGGCATACTTTCAATAGGAGTAAAAAGTCCACTCATTAAAATAAATATAACTACAAAAAACCAAGAAATAAACATTGCTTGCTGTTGGGTATCTGTAAAATTGGAAATGAAGAATCCCATACCTAAAATAACTAATAAATAGACACTTGTATAGCCATAAATTAAGAATAAACTCCCCAACATAGGTATGTTAAAAATTACTTTTGCTAAAATTAAACCTATTGTTAATAGCCCCAAACCAATAACCCAAAAAGGGAAAAGTTTACCAATAATGAATTGATATTTTTTAATAGGCGTTACGTTAATTTGCTCTAAAGTTCCTATTTCTTTTTCACGTACAATATTCATGCCTGCTAAAAATAAGGTAATCATAGTAACCAATAATACTAAAATACCAGGAACCATATAGGTTTTATAATTTAAGGTTTTGTTATACCAAAAAGAAGGTATTGTAGTAATCAATTGTGGCTTTGATTTCTGAACACTCTTTTGCATTAAATTTACACGTACATTTTTATTAAACTGTTGTACTATTTGGTTAATATATACATTTTCAACTCCTGCAGCAGCACCGTCTATCGCATTTATTGTAACTCCTAATATTGCTTTTTTCTCTTTTAAAAAATCACGTTCAAAATAATGTGGTATTTCTAAAACAACATCCGTTTTTCCTGCTAACATAGCTGTATTGGCAAGGTTTTGTGACGTATATGGTGTTTGTACATTAAAATAAGTAGATGCCTCAAATTTATCAATTAATGCTCTTGAAAATGGCGTTTTGTCATTATCTACATAAGAGAATTTAATGTTTTTTATTTCAAAAGTTGCTGCGTTTGACAAAATAACCAACTGTAGTAGTGGTAAAATGAAAATGATAGGCAGCATCCCTTTATTTCTAAAAATTTGTTTAAACTCCTTTTGTATGATGTATAATATTGTTTTCATATAGATACGTATTTCATGAATAATCACGAATTGTTATAGTTTATAACTGAGTGGGAATCTTTTTTTATTACTATCTTTTTTGTTGTTACACAGAGATGGGTAGAGAATCAAGAAAATTTATAAATCTCTTTTTTCTTACACCTTATAGTTACTCTAATCTAATCTTATATTTTCTCACACTTAACCCCATATAAAATAAAGTCATTGCTATTAAAATTAATGTTTCTTTCCAAATAACAGCAAGCCCTACACCTTTTAGCATAATCCCTTTTACAATAATAATAAACCATTTTGCAGGTATAATATTACTAATAACTTGTAAGGGTAGTGGCATACTGGTTATTGGGAATATAAACCCTGATAATAAAATAACAGGAAGCATTAAGCCCATTAAAGAAATCATCATGGCGGTTTGTTGCGTTTCGGAAATTGTTGAAATTAAAATACCCAATGCTAATGCATTTACAATAAATAATACACTTTCAAAACCTAATAAAAGCAAGCTACCTTGAACGGGCATTTTAAAAATAAAGATGCTAAGCAGTATAATAACAATTGCATTAATGACCGATAAAAAAACATAAGGTACAACCTTACCTATAATTACTTGAATTGGTTTTAAGGGGGAAACTAATAAAATTTCCATTGTGCCTAATTCTTTTTCTCGTGTTATAGATATAGAGGTCATCATTGCAGAAACTAGCATTAAAATAATAGTCATTACACCTGGTACAAACATGAATACACTTTTCAATTCGGGGTTGTATGACATACGTGTTTGCGGTATAATTTGATAGTTTATAGCTACATTTTTATTGAGTTGTTTTTGATATTTTTGCAAAATAGAATTGACAAAATTGCTAATGGTATTTGCCGTATTCGGATCCGTAGCATCTGTTATAATTTGTATGGTTGCGGATGTTTTGGTAACTAACTTTTTACTAAAATCTTTCTCAAAATTTAAAACGGCTTTTACTTTTCCTTTTTTAAATACATCTTCAATGTCTGATTCTTGCTCAATAAATTGATGTACACTAAAGTATTTAGATGCTGCAATTTTTTGAATAATCTCTTTAGTAGCAGTATCTTTACTATGATCTAAAATGGCAATATCTACATTATTAATTTCATTGGTAATAGCAAAACCAAAGAGCATAATTTGAGCAATGGGCATCCCAAAAAGAATAAACAAGGAGCGTTTATCTCTAAAAATATGGTAAAATTCTTTTTTTATAAATCCTATAAATCTTTTCATGCTCTTGCTAATTTTAAAAACACATCATTCATACTATCTACCTTGAACTGCTCTTTTAGTTTTTTAGGCGTATCTAATGCTTCTATTTTTCCGTTGACCATAATGGAAACTCTATCGCAATATTCTGCCTCATCCATATAGTGTGTGGTTACAAAAACGGTAGTACCATTATTGGCGGTTTTATAAATCATTTCCCAAAATTGCCTTCTAGTTATAGGATCAACACCACCTGTGGGTTCATCTAAAAAAATTATTTTAGGATCATGAATTAAAGCTACTGAAAATGCTAATTTTTGTTTCCACCCTAATGGTAATGCAACTACTAATTGATTGGCAACTTCATGTAAACCTAAATCATCAATTAATTGTTCCGTTTTTTCTTTTATTTTTTTTCTTGATAAGCCGTAAATGCCACCATAAAATGTAATGTTTTCTTTTACCGTTAAATCATCATATAAAGCAAATTTTTGACTCATATAACCAATATTTTTCTTAATGCTTTCTGCATGTGTAAAAACATTAAAGCCTGCAACGGTAGCTTCTCCAGAAGTAGGAGTAGAGATACCTATAAGCATTTTCATAGCTGTGGTTTTACCTGCACCATTAGCGCCTAAAAAACCAAATATTTCACCTTTTTTTACTTCAAAAGTAATGGAATTTACCGCAGTAAAATCACCAAAAGTTTTGGTTAAACCTTGTACTTCTATGACATTTTGTGTGTTCATATTTCTTTCTTATTTTTACTTAGACCTCACAAGTTTCTAAAATGGGTGAGGGTCTATAAAGCATTACTTTGCCAACTCCATAAAAGTATCTTCTATGGTGGGGTTGGTGACTCCTATATGAATGTTACTTAAATTTTGCGATGCTAAATACTGTTTTAAATCCTCTGGAGTAAAATCGGCTCTTTTATCGGTATAATGCACATACTCTCCAAACGGATATACGCTATATTGATGTTCATATTTTTTTAAACTTTCTATTAACTCATACATTTTATTAGCACTTACGTTATAAAGCGGTTTTGGGAAATGCTTTACAATATTTTGTGGCGTATCAATTTCTAAAATTTCTCCGTCTTGTATCAAGGCAATACGATCACATAATTCGGCTTCATCCATATACGGGGTAGATACTAAAATTGTAATTCCTTTTTTTTGTAAACGTTTTAGCATTTCCCAAAATTCTTTACGAGAAACAGGGTCAACTCCCGTTGTAGGCTCATCTAAAAACAATACTTTAGGTTTATGTATTAAGGCACAACACAATGCTAATTTTTGCTTCATTCCGCCAGATAATTTACCCGCTCTACGGTTTTTGAAGGGTGCTATTTGCACATAAATATCTTCAATTAAATCATAATTAGCTGCAATGGTGGTTCCGAAAATAGTAGCAAAAAAGGATAGGTTTTCTTCAACTGTTAAATCTTGGTATAAAGAAAATTTACCAGGCATATAACCCACATGATTTCTAATTTCTTTATATTGATTAACTACATCAAAATCAGCTACGGTAGCAGTACCATTATCTGCTAACATAAGCGTAGTTAATACTCTAAACAAAGTAGTTTTACCAGCGCCATCAGGACCAATTAACCCAAATAATTCTCCTTTTTTTACTTCAAAAGAAACGTCTTTTAAGGCAACAACGTCTTTAAAATTTTTACTAATATGTTGTACTGATATACTCATTTTTATTCAAAATAATTAGCATAACCCTGTAAATGGGTATGCAATGCTTTAAAGTTTTCTTTACAAGTTTTTAAATTTTTAGCTTCTAAGCCTTCAAAATAACCAATCATTGGTTTTAAATAATTATGTAACTGATTATGCGCCTCACCTTTCATAGTACAATTAGTAAAAATATCCGTAAACTGAGTTTCCAATTGTTTTTTAAGTTGGTGGTATGCTTTTACATCTTCTGTTTTAGAAAAAGTATGCATACTATTTAGCATTTTTTGAACCCCTTTAGTTGTTTCTATATTAGCTTTCCAATGTTTATTTTTGTTTAAACTAACACCCTCAATTTGGATAGAGGAGAAGTCAATATTTTCTTGTTTTGGATTAGTACAAGAAATAAAGAGGGTAGTAATTATAAGTATAAAAATGTTTGATTTTTTCATTTGTATTTTTTTTTTTTCTTTATGCCCCATCATACCATCAGCTTTCATTTCTTTCATATGCGCATCCATCCATTTTGGGTTTTCAACTTCCTGATCATATAAATAATTGGCTATTTTTTCTAAATTCTTAGTTGCTAATGGTAATTTAGGCATTACTTTAAAACGGTTTACAGCACCAGACATTAATGCTTTATCCTCACTAGGGTTTTGCACCCATTTAACTACTGCATTTACAAAATCTTTTTTGTTATCATATTCACGAGTGTAATGCATTTTTACAGCTTTAAACGGCGGAGCAATAATATTGTCATGTGATTCAGCTTTAGGATTGTGGCAGGCATAACAATTTTGCTCCATTAATTTAAGTCCTTCATTTTTTTGCACTGTATTTTCACCTTCTACTTGAGTGGCTACAGTATATTCTTTTTCTGTTTTAGTATTATTACAACTTGTTAAAAAGATGAATATACTTGCTATTAAAATGTTTATTGTTTTCATGATTTTTATTTTATTAAAATGAAGTTACTTTTTTTAACTGCATCAACTTTGTGTACAACGTTTGGTGGTATTTGTACATATTTACCTGTTTCATCACTGTAAACTGCCTTACCAGATACACAAACTAAAACAGCTGGTGCTTTTGTAATGTGCTCTTTTAGTTGCTTATTAGCATCTATTTGTAATGAAATTACGGTTCCTTGCTCTTGAGTTTTTAACAAAATTGCTGTTTGTACGTCTTTTTTTTCTGTGTGTAATTTATTAAGTTTCATGTTTTTATTATTTAGTTATTAATCCACATTTCTGCAGGCATACCTATTTTTAAACTTCCATCATTTTTTACTGCTACTTTAACGGCATAAACTAAAGCGATGCGTTCTTCTTTTGTTTGAATAATTTTAGGTGTAAACTCAGCCTCTTGAGCAATCCAAATAATGTTACCTTCATAATCTTTCATACCATCATTAGCATCAATTTTAAGGGTTACTTTTTGCCCTATTTGTATATCTGAAAGCTGTGTTTCACTTACGTAAACTCGTAATTGCATGGTTGTTAAATCGGCTATTTTATAGAGTGGTTTCCCAAAAGATGTAATTTCAAAAGCTTCTGCATATTTTACCAATACAGTACCATTTGTAGGGTTAATTATTTTACTTTTTTGTATTAAATCAGCTACTTGTTTTAATTGTACGTCTATACTTTTTAATTCGTTTACAACGGGTGCATTCTGAATTTCAATACTTCTTTTGCGTTGGTTTAACACATCTATTTGTCCCGTAACGGCATCTAATTGTTTTTGAGTACCTGCATTATTATGTATTAAATTGATTGCTCTTTTTTTATTAATATAGG
This sequence comes from uncultured Kordia sp., assembly GCA_964608925.1. Lineage (GTDB taxonomy): Bacteria > Bacteroidota > Bacteroidia > Flavobacteriales > Flavobacteriaceae. The sequence continues at coordinate 3,300 of CAZSQD010000031.1, read as the reverse complement.
CTGTTTTTAATTGCGCATTAACAACTGCTATTTGAGATAATACACCTTTTGATTTAGAGGCTATTACCAATTTAGAAACCAATAATTGTTCTTTTTTTAATTGTAGGGGAATTGTATCTATATACCCTAAAAAGGTATCTTTTTTTAATTTTTGACCTTCTTTGACGTCAAAACGCATTAGTTTTCCATTATTTTCTGCTGAAATGGTGATTTCTGTAGCTTCAAAATTGCCATAACCATCTGCTTTGTCATTTCCTTTTTTACAAGATGTTAACACTGTTACTGCGGTTAACATTGCTATTACTATTTTTTTATTCATTTTTATTTGATGTTTAATCGTGGGGCGATAGCCCTACAAGTTTAATTTCCTATGGTTACGTTATAATTTGCTTGTGCTAATAATAGCTGTATTTCATGTGTTTTTAATGCATTTTCATCTTCAAATAAATTACTTAATTCAGTTACATAAATTGAGGAAGTGACTACACCATTTTTAAGTTGAGATGCGGTTGTTTTTAATACTTTTTTACGCAACTCAATAATTTCTAAATCGGTAACTATAAATTGCTCTAGTTTTGCTATTTCTACTTGTTCTTGCTGTAATTTTATATTAGTATTTAAATCAAATAATTCGGTTTGATTGTCAATAATTTCTTTATTTATAAGCGCAGCTTGTCGTTTCTTTTTATTGGCATTCCAATCAAAAACTTTCCAATTTAATTTTAACCCAACTATATAAAATTCTTGAAAACTATTGTCTAACATATTCAAACCAGGATTACCGTAGCCACCTGTTACAAAACCTATTAATTTAGGGTAATTTTCTTTGGATAACAATTGTTCCTGAGCAACTACTGTTTCTTTTTTTAGTTGAAACAACTCATGCTCTGGTCTTGAAATAGTGGTAGTTGCCGTTTCTTTAAGCATTGGGTTTTTAAATTGGGTAGCTTCTGGTATTGCTGTTTTTGTTAGTGTAGATAACGTGTTAATTAGTACTTCCTTTGAAGAAATTAAGGCTACAAATTGTTGTTTTATTTTTGCCAATTCCGTTTCTAAAACCGTATCAGAAGCGGGTAGGAGTACTCCATATTTTATACCCGATTGTACTTCTTTTAGTTTGGTTTGCAAAAGTGCTTGCTTATTGGTTAGCAATGCCTTTTTTTGCTGAATTAATAATACCGAAAAGTAGATTTGATTTACTTGCTTTTTTAATTGATATAAGCTAACCTCAATTTCCTTTTGTGCCGTTTTTAATTGTACATCCTTTACATTTAATAAATGCGCTATTTGATTGCCTCCATAAATTAATTGATTAGCAGTTAGTGTGGCTTTATACTGATCTTTATTAAGTGGTGTTGCATTAGGTAATGGCAAACCAATAACATCTGATTGATATGTTGCTTGTGCAGCAAAATTAAGTTGTGGTAATTTTTTAGTATTAATTATTGCTAAATCTAATTCTGTTTGCCTGCTTAATAATTCTGTTTGATGATTTAACGGATAGTTATTTTTAACTAATGTATAGCATTCATTTAGCGTTAATTGTTGCTGAGCAACAGCAAATACTGTTATAAATAATAAGAATAGGGTGAATGTTTTTTTCATTTTAATCGCAGGGCAATAGCCCAATGTTTTAATTTTCCGATATTTACATCAGAAGTTAATAAATTCAATCTTAATGTCTTATCCTGTTATATTGAGGAAGTATTTTTAATGGCGTTAATAATAAAATTTGCCACTTCTATTTTTCTGTTTTCTAATAATTGCTGAAAAGCATCTTCTTCTATATTTACAAAACCTTTAATTAATGGAGAAGCTATAAACGGAAAAATATTTAAGGCTAATATGTTTATAAATAATTGCTCCGCAGCTATTGGGTTAATTTTTCCTTCTTTGATTTCTAAATTTACTTGTTTTTTAAACTTTTCTAAATTAGGAAACCCTTGTTTATCCTTCATTTTTAAAATAAAATCAGGGTTTCTGTTCAACTCCTGAATAATAAAAGTAGGTAAGTAGGGGTGCTTAATAATAAAGGTAATGTAGTTAGCTGTAAAGCTTTTTACCTTTTCTTCAATACTTGAATTGTCATTTAAAACAGCGTTTAATTGAGGGGATAATAACGCAAAAGCACTTTTAAAAACCGCTTCAAATAACAGTTGTTTACTACGGTAATAGTAGTGCAACATGGATTTGTTAATGTTTGCTGTATCTGCAATTTCTTGCATGCGAGCACCGTCCATCCCTTTATTTTGGAATACTGTTTTAGCAGCTTCTAATATTATATTTTCTGTAGTTGTATCTTTTTTCATTACAAAACTAAATGGTTCAACCGTTTGGTTGATTTTATTTTACAAAGATACAAATATTATTAAATAGTATTGCGTAACATTTGTTACAATGTTTAAAAAAAGGGGGTATTTTTTTTAGGGAGGTTATTTACAAATCTATAAATTTTAGATTTGTTGCGATAAGTTACTAATGGAGGAGGCCTTTTCTATTGTAAAAAACGGGATGCCTTATGATGATAATTTTAGAAGTACTTTGGTGAAAAATTAATGAGTTTTTACTTGTTTTTTACCTCAGTTCTTTGTTAGCTACAGCATTTTATTCGTATTAATTTAAGTATGTTGTTTTCTCTATCGTTATGAGTTTTCAATACAACATAATACCAATCACGTTCAGGAATATCTAACATATAGATATCACCTTTTTTATGTTCTTTGACTGATTTTTCAAATGTTGCAACCATAACCTTTTCTTTAAACCATCCTAAATCACCATCATTTGGTGTTTTGTATGAGGCGTATTTTTTTTGATAGCTCTGAAAATAATATTCCATTATTATATTTTTCAATTATTGTTTTTCGTAAAGAATTTATCTCTTCAATAGATAATTTTTTACCATTTAGATAGAGGTGACTAACTCTAAATTCCAATTGTTTATTAATTTCAATTAATTTATAAACATATGCATTACTATCTTTTTTTACAGTTATTATCTCTCCTTTTTTTAAAGATGTAATTTTTGAATTAATTAGAGTGTCTCTCGAATATATTTCAATTATTTCAATTTTCCAATCAGGATACTTTTCTTTAAGTTGATCTATTTGTGTTATAGAATTTACTTTCTTTAATTTTCGCTTAATTTTTTTATCCGTTTGAGAATAAATATTTAAGCTGTTTAGAATTAAAATTATTATTAATATATTTTTCATATTTTTTGTTGTTGTAGCCAACGTTTGGTATAAAGTTAGTGCTGGTTAAAATACAATAATTTTCGGTTTGGCACTTAGTAGAATT
>CAZSQD010000030.1:0-14771 GCA_964608925.1 uncultured Kordia sp. | reverse complement strand
ATAGGAATAAATGCTCAAAATAAAACTTCACTTGGGTTGCGTTCTGGTGTGAATTTTTCAAAAATAACACATGCTAATTTAGAAACTAAAACAAGTTTTTATGCAGCTGCTATTTTGAGTATTAAAATGTCAGAGCTTTATACATTACAACCAGAGTTGGGATATAGTGCATTAGGTGCATCTTCAAAAAACACAAATATGAAGGATATTAATATCAATTATATAACCCTTACGGTAGCAAGTAAGTTTTTTGTTAAAAATACAGGGTTACACTTTATTGCCGCTCCAAGTTTAAATTTTGATTTTGACGATACTTTAATAGGTTTGATGAATAGAGATGAAGGTAATGATGTTACTTTTATTGATATTTCACTAATAGGGGGTATAGGTTATGATTTTAAAAATGGTTTAGGTGTTGAAGCACGATATAGCCAAGGTTTAATAGATGTTTATTCAGGTGGTTTCCATGATTTTTTATCTAATCAGTTAGAAGATGAAATACAGTACAATTCAGTATTTCAAATTGGGTTAACCTATAAATTTGATTTATCAAAAAAAGACAACTAAAATAATGTTATTAAAAGATTTCTATAAAATAAATACATTAAAAACTGTTGAGGTAATAACAACAGCCACAATTACCATAAATAAAGATCATCAGGTATTTAAAGGTCATTTTCCGGGTAACCCAGTTACTCCAGGAGTTTGTATGATGCAAATTATTAAGGAATTGACGGAAGATGTTGTTGGTGAAAAATTGTTTATGCAATCAGCAAGTAATATTAAATTTATGGCAATCATAAACCCTAATGTAACTCCTAATTTAGAGCTAATATTAAACATAACAAAAACAGAAGAAGGATATAAAGTTAAAAATGTATCAAAATTTAACGATACTGTTGCTTTAAAATTGACGGTTAATTATACAGTAGTTTAAGAAGGCGTAATATGAAATTTTTAGTAACAATTCTCTCATTCCTGTTTTTAAATCTTCAAAATATAGATTTAAAAGTAGTGCGTAATACTTATAAAGATGCATCCGTAAATAAAGAAATTGCTAGAAAGTTGTATTTAAAATTAGCAAAAATTACTAAAGCAAACAAAATAGAGTTAATAGCATATAAAGGAGCAACTATTGCATTAAAAGGACGTTTCTCTAAAAAAATAAAAGACAAGGTTTCTTATTTTAAAGAAGGGACGACTTTATTAGAGTACGCAATTAAAAAGTCACCTCAAAATATTGAAATTCGTTTAATTAGGCTAGGTATTCAAGAAAACACACCACGTTTGTTAAAATATAAAATGAATATTAAGGAAGATAAACAATTAATTTTACAGAATTTTAAAAATATAAAATCTTCATCTTTAAAAGAATATATAAAATCATATATTTTACAATCAAAAGTGTTTACAGCTGAAGAAAAATTAGTAATTTAGTTGTTTAAAAACTTAGCTACAAGTCAATATTTTGCAAGAAGTTTCATCAAAAATTATTTCTTTAAAGATATGTGTGTTGATACCAACATACAATAATGAACGTACCCTAAAACGAGTAATTGATGGCGTTTTAAAATTAACTCAAAACGTTATTATTGTAAATGATGGTGCAACGGATAGTACCACCAAAATTTTAAAAGAATATACACAGCTAACGCAAGTACATTTTATAATAAATAAAGGAAAAGGGATTGCATTGCAAGAAGGTTTTAAAAAAGCACATCAGTTAGGATATCAATATGCCATTACCATTGATAGTGATGGGCAACACTACCCAGAAGATATTGTTAGCTTTGTAAATGAAATTGAAAAATCACCCAATAGTTTATTGATTGGTGATCGAAACATGAACCAAGAAGGTATTCCTAAAAAAAGTAGTTTTGGGAATAATTTTTCTAATTTTTGGTTTCGTTTTGAAACAGGAATAAGATTAACAGACACACAGTCAGGTTACCGTTTATATCCATTAGAAACCTTAGCTAATTTAAAATATTTTACCAATAAATTTGAGTTTGAAATAGAAATTATAGTTAGAGCTTCCTGGAAAGGGATTAAGGTTAAAAACATTCCCATACAAGTGTTGTATGACGAGAGTGAACGCGTTTCTCATTTCAGACCCTTTAAAGACTTTACGCGTATAAGTATCTTGAATACGGTATTGGTATTAATGGCCTTATTATATATAAAACCAAGAGATTTATTTAGAAAATTAAAAAAAAAAGGACTTAAACAATTTTTACTAGAAGATTTATTGCAAAGTAATGATAGTCCATTAAAAAAATCACTTTCTATTGCTTTGGGGGTGTTTATAGGTATCTCTCCTTTTTGGGGGTTTCAAACAGCATTGGTTATTTTATTGGCCGTTACCTTAAAATTAAACAAAATTATAGCGTTTTCATTTTCAAATGTAAGTTTACCTCCATTTATGCCATTTATTGTTTTTGGAAGTTTACAACTGGGCGGTTTTATTTTAGGAAAAGAATCAATTCTTAATACCGTACGAGATTTTAATATAGAAACCTTTAGTTTTAAAGAGCATTTATTACAGTATATTGTAGGTAGTTTATCTTTAGCAATTTTATTAGCGTTGTTATTTGGTAGTGTTGGGTATTTTCTATTAACGTTTAAGAATACAAAAAAAACATAGTGTCACATTTTTTTTATCATTTATATAAGTCCATCTCTATAAATAAATTAAAAGCATTTATTGCTTTTTTTGCATTGTTATTAGGGTTGGTATATTTATCATTTCAGCTAAATTTTGAAGAAGATATTACAAAGTTAATACCCGAAAATGAAAAAGCAGCAACATTAAATAAAGTTTTAGATCAAGTAGATTTTGCAGATAAGATAGTTATTTTACTTTCTTCAGAAAAAAAAGGAGACGTAAGTGACTTAACAACATTAGCCACAAAGTTAATAGACTCCCTACAGCAAAATTGTTCACCATATATTAAAGAATTACAAGGCGTAATAGAAGAAGATGATTTTGAAGAAACCATGGATTTTGTATATGATAACATTCCATTATTTTTAAATAAAGAAGACTATAAGGATATAGCTAAAAAAACAACTCCTTTAGCTATTAATAAAGCAGTAAAAGAAAGTTATAAAGCTTTAATTTCTCCATCAGGGTTTGTTACTAAAAATATCCTATTAAAAGACCCGTTAGGAATAAGTTTTTTAGGGTTAAAAAAATTAAAAGAATTACAAATAGGAGATAATTTTACTATTAAAAATGGTTTTATTATAACAAAAGATGAGCAGCATATTTTATTATTCATTAAACCAAAATTACCACCTAATGAAACCGATAAAAATACGTTATTCGTATCTCAATTAAATAGAATAAAAGATAATTTAAATTCGGAATTTACAAACAAAGCAAATGTACAGTATTACGGTGCAACAGTTGTTGCTGTAGCAAATGCAAATCAAATTAAAGCAGATATACATGTAACGGTTACTATTGCTATGACAGTTTTATTTGTAATACTAATGTTATTTTATAAAAAGCTAACCATACCCATTATTTTGTTTATTCCAACAATTTTTGGGGCGCTATTGGCAGTTTCGGTATTATACGTTTTTAGAGGAACTATTTCTGCAATATCTATTGGTATTGGATCTTTACTATTGGGGATTACGTTAGATTATTCATTACATATTTTAACCCATTTTAGGCACAATAGTAATGTAAAAACACTATATAAAGATGTAACAAAACCAATTGTTATGAGTAGTATTACTACCGCATTAGCTTTTTTATGTTTGTTGTTTATAAAATCAAGAGCATTACAAGATTTAGGCATTTTTGCTGCCGTAAGTGTTTTTGGAGCTTCATTTTTTGCATTGGTATTGATACCACATTTGTATAAAAATAAAGTTGAAGTAATAAAGAAGAAAAGTTTATTAGATAAATTTTCAGAAATTTCTTTTGAAAAAAATAAAATTATTGTAGCACTATGTTTATTACTTTTTATTACTTCTTTATTTACCTATAAAAAGGTATTGTTTGATAAGGATATTTCTAAAATGAATTATCAAACAGAAGCATTATTAAATACAGAAAAACAATTAAATGATTTAATAAATACACATTCCAAATCATTATATATAGTTGCTTACGGGAATGAATTAAACGCTGTTTTACATGAAAATAAAAATGTATATGATAAATTAATTGCATATAAAAAGGATGGTAAAATTATAAACTTTAGTTCTGTAGCATCTGTAATATTATCAAAAGAAAATCAACTTAAAAAGGTTACAAATTGGAAAACTTTTTGGTCTGATAATAAACAGAAACAAGTGCAGCAAAACTTAATAAAATCAAGTACCGTTTTCGGGTTTAAAACCTCGGCTTTTTCAAGGTTTTATAAAATGACAGGAAGTAATTATGAAGCTTTAACATTACTAGATTATAAAACAATAAAAGCATTAAATTCATCTGAATTTATATCGGAAAAAGAGGGGTTTTATACAGTGCTATCTTCATTAAAAGTGACTGAAGCTAATATAGCAGCCGTTAAAAAATATTTTGAAAAGCAACAAAATGTTTTGGTAATAGATAGGCAGGCAATGAATGAAACTTTTTTAGACGGTTTTAAAGATAATTTTAATAAGTTATTAGGTTTTTCTTTTTTTGTAGTTGTTTTAGTTTTATGGTTGTTTTTTAAGCGTATAGAGTTAGTATTAATTACCATTTTACCAATAGCACTAACTTGGTTAGTAACATTAGGTATCATGGGAGCAATAGGGCTATCGTTTAATATATTTAACATCATCATTTCTACCTTTATTTTTGGTTTAGGAGTGGATTATGCCATTTTTATGACCAATGGTTTAATAAAAGAATATGAAACAGGCAAAAAACAATTACCTACCTATAGAGTCTCTATTATTTTATCAGTAATTACAACAGTGTTAGGAATAGGGGTTTTAATATTAGCAAAACACCCAGCATTAAAATCAATTTCAGTAGTTACATTAATCGGTATTTTTACAGCAGTACTCATTACATTTACCATACAGCCAATAGTATTTAGAGCATGCATAACTAATAGAGCAAAAAAGGGGTTGGCACCATTTACTTTTAGACGTACAATACACGCTATATTATCATTTATATATTATGGTGGAGGCGGTTTTATTTTATCAGTAATAGCGGTTTTATTTTTAAAAGTAATACCATTATCAAAAAAAATTAAATTCAAATGGTTGCATAAAATCATGTCAAAATTAATGACATCAGTATTATATTCAAACCCATTTATTAAAAAAAGAATTGTAAATAAATATAAAGAAAATTTTAGTAAACCTGCATTGATTATTGCAAACCATACCTCATTTTTAGACACATTGGTTGTAGGTATGTTAAACCCAAAAGTGATTTATTTAGTAAATGATTGGGTATATAAATCGGCAGTATTTGGTTTGTTGGCAAGAGCAGTAGGATATTATCCGGTATCTAAAGGTGTAGATGGTAGTTTTGAGCATTTGCAAAACAAAATAGATCAAGGGTATTCAATAGTAGTTTTTCCAGAGGGTAGGCGTATGCTATCAAATAAAATTGGACGTTTTAAAAAAGGTGCATTCTTTTTAGCTGAAAAGTTAAATTTAGATATTTTACCCGTTTATATTCATGGTAACGCACAGCTGTTACCTAAAAATGATATGATTATTTATAATGGATCGCTTACAGCAGTAATAGGTGAGCGAATAGATATTAAAAATAAAAATTTGGGAGAAGATATTAAAGGAAAAACAAAGGCTATAAGTAAAATATATAAATCGGAATTTAGTAGGTTAAGAGGAGAGTTGGAAGATGCTCAATACTTTAAAACATTATTATTGGACAATTATTTATTTAAATCTGAAGCTATTTTTACATCAGTAAAAAAGGACATTGATAGTAATCTAGAAAAGTATTATCAATTATCTAAATTGATAGCAAATGATGCAAAAATTTCACATATTGCAAATGATTATGGACAAATTGATAGACTGTTAATTTATAATAGTAATATTCGAAAAATACAAACATACATACCAAATGTTTCCAAACGTCAAATAGCATCAGCTACTGTAATTGGACAAGAGCATAAGATTGATTATATTTCCGACTTGAATACTGTTAAAAAAGCAGAAGTCTTAATTATTTCAGTACTAGAAAAAACAGAAAATATTATTTTTGAAAACTTTGAAACTATAGTAATGCTAAATCAATTGGAGGAAATAGTATTAACTAATTACTCAAAAACTAATGTAGCAGGAATAATGGTGTTTAAAAAAATAATTAAAAGTTAAATGAAGGAGAACACTTATGATATTGTAATAATAGGTAGCGGGTTAGGCGGATTAGTATCTGCTTTAATTTTCGCAAAAGAAGGTTATAAAGTATGCGTGTTAGAAAAAAACAATCAGTTTGGAGGTAATTTACAAACTTTTGTAAGAGATAAAACTATTTTTGATACGGGGGTACATTATATTGGAGGTTTAGCAGAAGGAGAAAACTTAAATCGTTATTTTAAGTATTTAGGAATAATGGATGACCTAAAGCTAAAAAAAATGGATACCAATAATTATGATGTCATTTCTTTTGATGGTGATGAAGTAAGTTATCCACACGCACAAGGATATAAGAATTTTATAAAGGAATTATCTAAAAAATTCCCTGAAGAAAAAAGAGCAATAGAAGAATATTGTACTAAAATTCAAGACACCTGTAATAGTTTTCCATTGTATAATTTACAAATGGGCGATGCGTATTATGATAAAACCGACTTACTTTCCTTAAAAATAAAAGATTATATAGAAAACTTAACGGATAATAAAAAATTACAGGCAGTTTTGGTAGGCTCTAATTTTTTATATGCAGGAGAAGACAAAACACCATTTTATGTACACGCACTTTCAATAAATTCATACATACAAAGCTCTTGGCGTTGTGTGAATGGAGGAAGTCAAATTTCTAAATTATTAATAAAACAAATTAGAAATTTAGGAGGTAAAGTATTAAAGTATAAAGAAGTAATAGGCTTTGAATTTGAAGATAAAAAGTTGATTTCAGCAAAAATAAAAGGAGGAGAAACGTATTTTGCAAAACAGTTTATATCTAATATAGAGCCTAAATTAACACTTAAATTATTAGGTGATAATAGAATGCGAAAATCATACACAAAACGAATAGAAGGTATAGAAAGTATTATTTCAGCCTTTAGTGTTTATCTTGTTTTTAAACCCAATACATTTAAGTATTTAAATTATAACCACTATCATTTTAAAAATGCGAATATGGTATGGGACGCACATTATTATACCCAAAAATCTTGGCCAGAAGGCTATATGTTATCCATAGGAGCAAAAAAAAATCAAACCAAATGGGCTGATAGTATGACACTTATTACCTATATGCGCTATGAAGAAGTAAAACAATGGGAAAACACATTTAATACGGTAGCAGAAGAAGATGAAAGAGGAGAAGCTTATGAGCAATTTAAAAATAAAAAAATAGAGATTGCGTTGCAAGAAATAGAAAAGAAGTTTCCAAATATTCGTGCTTGTATACAATCAGTACACGCCTCAACACCATTATCATATAGAGATTATATTGGGTGCAATGAAGGTTCAATGTATGGTTATGTAAAAGATGCCGATAGCCCTATGACGTCATTTTTATCACCAAAAACAAAATTAAAAAATTTATTTTTAACAGGTCAAAGCATCAATATGCACGGTATTTTAGGAGTAACCATTAGTGCGGTTTTAACCTGTTCTGAAATGTTAGGAAGAGATTATTTAGTAGCAAAAATAAATAATGAATTGGAGCAGTTACATGAAAAATAGCCACCACATATTAATAGCATTATCTCTTTTAATTTTGACTTCTTGTGGTACATCAAAATCAATGCATCATCAACCAACTATTGAAGGATATAATACAACTATTTCTGAAGTAATAGTACATTCAAATTCACTATCCACTTTAGCTAATAATATTTTAAAGCATGACAAATCAGGTCATTGGCAATTATATATAGAAGGAGATGCTTATCAAAGAGGGTTGGTAAACGGAAGTTTAACTAAAAAAATATTAAATTTTCAAGAAAAAGTGTTTTTTGATAAGATATTAGATATAGTGCCTTCAAAATTTAAACAAAACCTTTTAAGAGGTTTTTTAAAATGGTACAATAGAAAGCTATATTTAAATGTAACAGAAGAATATAAAACAGAAATTTATGGTTTATCAAGCTATTCTTCAAATGATTATAATTACATAGCAAAACCTTATTTACGAAGCTTATATTTACATGGAGCGCATGATATTGGGCATGCCTTACAAGATTTAGCATTAGTAGGATGTTCCTCTTTTGCAGCTTGGAAAAATAAAACGGAAGATGGGAAACTTATTTTGGGTAGAAACTTTGATTTTTATGCAGGAGATGAATTTGCAAAAAATAAAATAATAGCTTTTGTAAAACCTAAAAAAGGCATTCCTTTTATGATGGTTACCTGGGCAGGAATGATAGGTGCTGTTTCAGGGATGAATACAGCAGGTATTACCGTTACTTTAAATGCAGGAAAATCTGACATGCCATTAATTGCTAAAACCCCAATATCATTAGTAGCACGTGAAATTTTACAATATGCATCTAATATTAAGGAAGCTATTGAAATTGCAAAAAAAAGAGATGTATTTGTAGCAGAAGCGTTAATGATAGGTAGTGCTGCCGATAATAAAGCAATTTTGATAGAAATGTCTCCTAATAATTTTGGAGTTTATAACGTAGGTAATAGTAATCAGTTAATTTGTTCTAACCATTTTCAGAGCGAAGCTTATAAAAATGATAAAAACAATATTAATCAAATAAAAGAGAGTCATTCAAAATATCGATTTGATAAAATGGTAGCATTATTTGATGAAAATCCGAAAATTACTCCAAAAATTGCCGTTTCAATTTTACGTAATAAAGAAGGTTTACAAGATAAAAAGATAGGGTACGGAAATGAAAAAGCATTAAATCAATTACTTGCGCATCATGGAATTGTATTTAAACCTGCGGATAAAAAAGTTTGGGTTTCAGCAAACCCATACCAATTAGGTAAATTTGTATGTTATGATTTGGATGAAATTTTTTCAAATAAATTGCATAATAAATTTAATTTTGAAGATAAATTTTCTTCAATAGCAGCAGATTCTTTTATAAATAGTGAAGCGTATAAAAACTATGAAACCTATAGGGTTTTAGATAGGAAAATAGATAGCCTTTTAAGTAAAAAGAAGCCTGTTTTTTCAAATTCAGAGCTAGCACATTATATTAGCTTAAACCCTAATTTATGGAGTGTATATTATAAAGTAGGCGTGTTATATGAAAATAAGGGGTATTTTGCGAAGGCAAAACCCTATTTTGAAACCGCTTTATTAAAAGAAGTGACCACAACACCCGATTTAGATGCCATACAAAAACACCTTAAAGAGTGTAAAAAGAAGATAAAAAACTAATGATACCAAAAATAGAAACAGCTCCTTTAGCAGAAATCAAAGCATTTCAAAATCAAAAATTGGTTGATTTATTGCGGTATTTAAAAGAAAATTCAAAATTTTATCAACAAAAATTTGAAAAAGAAAATATTGATATCGCAACAATAAGAACAGTAGCCAATTTACAGCAAATATCATTAACCTCAAAAGATGATTTACAAGAATTTAATGATGATTTTATTTGCGTAAAACGCAACAAAATTATTGACTATGTAACTACATCAGGAACACTTGGTAAACCCGTAACTTTTGCGTTAACGGATAAAGATTTGGATAGGTTAGCCTATAATGAAGCACTTTCTTTTGAGTGTGCAGGCGTAACAAAAAATGACATAGTACAGTTAATGACTACTATGGATAGACGCTTTATGGCTGGTTTAGCCTACTTTTTAGGAATCCGTAAATTGGGAGCAGGTATTGTGCGTGTAGGTGCAGGAATACCAGAATTACAATGGGACTCCATCTTAAAATTTAAACCTTCTTATTTAATAGCAGTTCCCTCTTTTCTATTGAAGCTAATACAGTATGCTGAAGCTAATGGAATTGACTATAATGCTTCTAGTGTAAAAGGAGTTATTTGTATAGGAGAAGCATTGCGAAAAGAAGATTTTTCATTCAATATTTTATCAAAAAAAATTACTGATAAATGGAACATTAATTTGTATTCAACTTACGCATCTACCGAAATGGGAACTGCCTTTACGGAGTGTGAAGCCCAACAAGGAGGGCATCATCATCCAGAGCTTATTATTACAGAAATATTAGATGATTTAGGAAACCCTGTAAAAGAAGGAGAAGAAGGAGAGTTAGTAATAACTACTTTAGGTTTTGAAGCAATGCCATTATTGCGTTTTCAAACAGGTGATGTGGTTAAAGCACATTACAGTAATTGTAGTTGTGGGCGTAATACTATGCGTTTAGGACCTGTAGTTGGGCGTAAAAAACAAATGGTAAAGTATAAAGGAACAACCTTGTACCCGCCAGCAATGCAGGATTTATTAAATCATTTTGATGAAGTGAAAACGTATATTATTGAAATTAGTACCAATGATATTGGTACCGATGAAATTTTAATTAAAATAGCCTCAACGAATGAATCTAATCAATTTTTGACCAAAATTAAAGATCATTTTAGAGCTAAATTAAGGGTAGCTCCAGTAATAGAATTTCATAACGAAAAAGATATTAATATTTTACGATTCCCAAAAATGAGCCGTAAACCCATTGATTTTATTGATAAAAGAGAATAAAAATAACTGTAATATAAATATATTATTCTTCCCGTATTGCGTTATAATTTTTAGGTATTCCAAAAATAAGGTGGTGGCTTAAAAATAATTTTTCACCCATAATCCAAAATATTTTTTGCAGAATAGAGGTGTCTTCAGGGTAAGTTGCTGGAAACATAGTATACTGTTTGTTAAATTTTGAAAAAGCATAACATGCACGCTGTATATGTGGAGCTGAACTGATAACAGCAGCAGTTGTATATCCGTTTTCATCCATGATTTCTACTGAAAATAAAGCGTTTTGATAAGTGTTAGTTGCTTTGTTTTCAAGAGTAATATTTTCTTTATTTATTCCTTTTTCAATAGCATATTGCATCATAGTAAAAGCTTCAGAACAATCATTATGTACAGCAGAACCTGTAAATATTAGGTGCCTACTTAAATTGTTTTGATATAATTGAATAGCTTTATCAACCCTAGTTTTCATAATAGTGCTGGGAGAACAATTTAAATTTGTAGGGCATCCTAAAACAATAATAGCATCATATTTTTTTAGTATTTTTTCTGATTTGCAATCCGCCAAAAAAGAGATAAGTAAAATTAAAAAATTAGAGATAAAAAAAAATAGAATTAAAAATTTAAATGTTTTTTGAATCATTTTTTGGTGGCTTTTTTTAAAAAAGAAAGGGCTATATTGTTTGTAAACAATATAGCCCTTTCTTAATAAATATAGTTGCTTATTTTTTATATGCTTTCTTTAAAAGTAAACCAATTAAAGATTTTCCAGTTTTAGCATAAGCTTCCCCTATACGATCTTCATTGCTAAAACTTCCCATGTAAGTATCTCCAGGAGCATTTTTAGCTGTAATAATTAGTAATGTATTGTCTCTGTTTTCCGTTTCTACAAAAGTTAATTTTGTACTTACTTTAGCACCTTTTTTCATGATACCAATATTATAACCTGGGTATACCCATACCGTTTCAACAATTAAAGTGTATTTAGCATCCGATAAATTTTCACCGTAGTAAACGTTTTTCTTTTTTTTCTTTAAATAAATATTTATTAATTCTAAAAATTTTGGAGCATAAATATTTTCTCTACTTGATATCCATTTTTTTTCCCATGCTTTACCTTTTCCTCTTGCTTTTTCTTCTAACTCTTTAGAACGTTTTATCATGTATTGTTCGTTAGATTTATTGTCCTTATATAGGGTCATGTTATCATAAACGAATTCTACGTTAATTTCTTTTTGACCTTTTAAGAAAGAAAAATTCCCTTTTTGGACTTTCAACTTTTGCCCGTAAGAGAAAGAAGTGAATACTAATAATGCTAATAATACTATTTGTTTTTTCATTTTGCAATTAAATTATTGATTTAAGGTGCTAATATAATAGATAAATTTAGAAAAACAATAAAAATACTATTTTAGTAACAGGGCAAACTCATATTTTTTTATTCGTACAGATAATCAATGTTTTTTGATTTACTGTTTACTGTTTTTTGATTTTCAAATTACTAAAAATCAAGCCATTAATATCATTGATATTCAGTTTTTAAAAATAAAAGTGTGAGTCTGCTCTGTATTTAGTAATAAAAATATTTCATAATAATTTTACATTGATATTTAGTCTTGTGGTATTCAATGGTAGTGTTTTTTTTTAGAATAAAAAAAGGTTACCATTCTGAATAGTAAAAAGCAGCGTTTTTTATGTTACAAAATCTAAATTGAGTCGTCATACTAGTAACAACGAATTAAAAAATGACAAAATCAGATTTCTTGGCGCAGGTAATGCCTTTTAAAGACAAGCTTTTTCGGTTAGCGAAACGCTTATTGGTGTCAACAGAAGAAGCACAAGATGCTACTCAAGAAATTGTATTGAAGTTGTGGAAAAGTAAAGATAAAATGGCATCCTATAAAAATGTAGAAGCCTTTGCAATGACCATGACAAAAAATTATTGTTATGATCGGTTAAAATCAAAGCAAGCACAAAATTTAAAAATTGTACATAACAATTATAAAGATGAAAGCGTAGCACTACAAAAGCAAATAGAAGTAAACGATAGTTTGCAATGGGTAGCTAAAATAATGAATACCTTGCCAGAGCAGCAACGTTTAGTAGTTCAATTTAGAGATATTGAGCAATATGAATTTTCAGAAATTGCAAAAATATTAGATATGAAAGAAACCGCAGTGCGTGTAACACTTTCAAGAGCAAGAAAAGCAATAAGAACACAACTTATAAAAACACATAATTATGGAGTTCAACATCACTAAGATAGAAAAATTAATAGTTAAATATAATGCCGTAACTACCACTCTTGACGAAGAGCAATATTTACAGCAATACTTTACAACGCAGCAAGTGCCACAACATTTACAGCAGTATATGGTATTATTTAGTTATTATAAAGAAGCTAAAAAAGAAGTTTTAAATACAACAATATTGCTGCCTAATAAAAAAATAAATTATAGGTGGTTATCTATAGCAGGAGCTTTTATTTTAGCAGTAGGTTTTTATGCTCAATACACCTTTACAAACACTAAAAAGCAAGATAAAGCAGTGCTTTTGGCATATCAACAAACAAAAATGGCACTACAATTGCTGTCTAATAACTTAAATAACGGTACGGAAAAAGTTTTACATTTATCAAACTTTGAAAATATCACAAACCAAATTTTTAAAAACAACAATCAATAAACATAGAAATCATGAAAAAAATTAGTATAATATTCGCACTTATTTTATTGCCTTTATTTTCAAGCGCTCAAAATTATTTTGACAGTTTAGAAGATGAAGACGGAATATCTTCCGTAATTGTAAATGCCAACATGTTCAACTTAATGAGCAAAATTGATATAAATACGGATGATAAAGAAACAACAGAATTTTTAAACTTAATAAAAAGCATTACTAACTTAAAAGTTTTTGTAGCAAAAGATAAAGCTAAAGCTATAAAAATGGAAAGTATGATGAATACTTATCTTAAAAAATCAAGATTACAAGAGTTAATGCGCGTTAAAGATGAAGGTGTAAACGTAAAATTTTATAGTAAAGAAGGGAGTACATCTGATAAAGTTTCCGAATTGCTAATGTTTGTAAAAGGCACGGATGCAGTGGTAAATGGTAAAAAAATTGAAACAGTATTATTATCACTTACTGGTGATTTTGACCTAAAGCAAGTATCAAAATTAACTCAAAAAATGAATATACCAGGAGGAGAACATTTAAAGAAAGCTAAAAAGAAATAATTATAATATATAAGTGAGCGTGTTACTAGTAGTAATGCGCTTACTTTTAAAATCAATCAATTATGAAATCAATCAAGTTAATGTTAATAGTAGTAATTACAATGGCTTTTTTAAGTTGTAATAAAACGGAATCATTAGATAAGTACTATGTAACTCATCAAGAAAGACAAGGGTTTATGACTATAGATATCCCTACAGATATATTAGAAATTAATCAAGATAGTTTAACTGATATTCAAAAAAAAGCCTATAAAAGTGTAAGTAAACTAAATTTTTTAGGCTTTAAAAAAAGTGCATCAGATGTTGCTACTTTTATTGCAGAAAAAGAAAAACTAAAAAAAATATTAAATAACACCAAATATCAAGAATTAATTAAATTTAGTGATGATGGTAAACAAGGTGTGGTTAAATATTTAGGTACTCCCAATGCAATTGATGAATTAATTCTTTTTGAATCAGAAGATGCAGAGGGTTTTGCAGTAGTACGTGTTTTAGGGACGGATATGAACCCTCAAAACATATTTGAATTGTTGCGCTCCATAAAAGAAAAAGATATCAATACTGGCGAATTAAAAAAGATTGCAAGTTTTTTTGATAATAAGTAATAATAAACAAAAAAAACATAAAATCCGTTATCATTTTTTTGATAACGGATTTTTTATATTAGTAGCTCAATGTTTCAATAAATTATAGTTAATATAACCCACAATATGAAAGGTACAAGCTTTAGAGCGTATAAATAGCAATTTA
>CAZSQD010000029.1:0-14998 GCA_964608925.1 uncultured Kordia sp. | reverse complement strand
GTGACTAATTTAATTGTTTAATTTTTAGTCAACCTATTTCAGGAATTGCCATTTGAAAAGTTTCGCTTAACGGTTGGGCTATGGTTAGTACGGGATTAAAAAGCGATTAATTTCCGATTAAGCACATAGCCAAAACTTTTTATTTTGTTTTATCTTTTTTGTTCTAAAGCCAAATCAAAAGATTTGGCGGAGTTGGTAAATGGCACAGAACTTTAGATTAAGCACCAAAACCCGTATTAATTATAGCCATTGTTGTAGCTAGTTTTTTATTATTCCATTTATCTTATGAAATTCTGAAATTGCTTTATAAATATTTGTGATTAGTTTAAACAACTTATTATTGATAATAATCAAATCAGCTGTCAAGTCCATAATTTTTTCATCATCAACCTCAAATAGATTTGTAATTAAAAATTCTGTTTTTTTCGATTTATGCGCTCCTAATTCGTTTCTAATAAACTTGAAAGTTGAAAGATTTTCTTTTTTAAATAAACTGAATTCTTTGTTCAGTTGTTTTGAGTTTTCTGCTAATTTACTAAAATTATTTTTCACTAATTCCTTTGTCAGTTTGTTTCCGAGCAAATAATTTACGTCAGATAAGTATTCGTAAACAATCGTAGATGAAATTCTTGAGTAGAACTTCTTTTCCATTTCTGTGGTTGCCTTTTTATAATTTATTGTCGTAATAGATAAGTCGCTTTGTACAATTTTCGAGTGCATTGCTAATTCAGCTGTTGCAATATATTTTGTAGATTTTTTTGCCTGTAATCCTTTTAACATCATATAATCATTCAAGATGGATTCAGGAATTTGATTATTAACGCTATTTTTTAATTCATCTAACATTTTTCTCAAATTAGCTACAACTTGTTAAGAATATGAATCCGTTTTAATACCGAATAACTCGGTACAGGTAAATTTATATTCGGAGTTAAGCGAAGATAACGTTTTTTGAGCAGAAAGTCAAGTAATATAAACCTTTAGTTACTTGCGTAGTTATTAAAAAAAAACAACCTACTTTTGTGGGTAAGATGACAGACGCTTTAAAACTACAACTTCAAACCCTACCCAATAGTCCTGGTGTGTATCAATATTATGATACAGATGAGAAAATACTTTATGTTGGTAAAGCTAAAAATTTAAAAAAACGAGTCTCTTCCTACTTTACCAAAACGCATGAAAATGGAAAAACGGCGGTTTTAGTAAAAAAAATAGTCAGCATCAAACACATTGTAGTCGCTACAGAAACCGATGCGTTGTTGTTGGAAAATAATCTCATTAAAAAATACCAACCACGGTACAATGTATTGTTAAAAGACGGTAAAACGTATCCGTGGATATGTATTAAAAAAGAACCCTTTGCTCGGGTATTTACTACGCGCCGCATGATAAAAGATGGTAGTGAGTATTTTGGTCCTTACACCAGTATGCGTACCGTAAAAACACTGCTAGACTTAATAAAAGGGCTTTACCCTTTGCGTACTTGTAATTACAATTTATCAACACAAAATATCAATACCGGTAAATTTAAAGTGTGCTTAGAGTATCATTTAGGCAATTGCAAAGGTGCTTGTGAGGGTTTGCAAACCAATGAATCTTATAATAAACAAACGCAAGCAATACGAGATATACTAAAAGGAAATTTTAAAAAATCACTGCATCACTTTAAAAAATTAATGCATCAATATGCCGAGAATTTACAGTTTGAAGATGCGCAACGTATTAAAGAAAAAGTGGAAATTTTGGAAAACTATCAATCCAAATCAACTATTGTAAATCCTAAAATTTCTAATGTAGATGTGTTTTCAATTGTGAGTGATGAAACCTATGCATACATCAATTTCCTACAACTCTCTTACGGTTCTATTATTAGATCACATACCTTAGAATTAAAGAAAAAATTAGCAGAAACGGATAAGCAATTGTTAGAAATAGCTATTATAGAAATCAGAAATCGTTTCCAATCCAACTCCAAAGAAATTTATGTACCCTTTAAAGTTGATTTAGGAAATGAAATTAAAATTACCATTCCGCAATTAGGGGATAAAAAACGTATTGTAGAACTTTCGGAACGGAATGCTAAATATTTTAGAATGGATCGTTTCAAACAAGTAAAAATTACAGATCCAGACAAGCACGCTAATCGCATTATGAAGCAAATGAAAAAAGATTTGCGATTATCCGTAGAACCACGGCATATTGAGTGTTTTGATAATAGTAATATTCAAGGTACGCATCCTGTTGGGGCTTGCGTGGTGTTTAAAAATGGGAAACCGAGTAAAAAAGAGTATCGAAACTTTAACATTAAAACCGTTGAAGGGCCTGATGATTTTGCGTCTATGGAAGAGGTGGTTTATAGGCGTTATAAGCGTTTAGTAGAAGAAGAAAAGCCTTTGCCACAACTTATTATTATTGATGGCGGTAAAGGGCAATTATCATCCGCTTTAAAAAGTTTAGATGCATTAAATTTAAGAGGTAAAATAGCTATTATAGGTATTGCAAAGCGTTTGGAAGAGTTATTTTACCCTGATGATAAATACCCATTGTATTTGGATAAAAAGTCAGAATCACTAAAAGTCATACAACATTTGCGTAATGAAGCACACCGTTTTGGGATAGAGCACCATCGTAACAGACGTAGTAAAACAGCATTACAAACTGAGTTAGAAAGCATTAATGGTGTTGGCGAAAAAACAATTGTAAGTTTAATGAAAGCCTTCAAATCGGTTAAAAGAATTAAAGAAGCAACGGTACAAGATTTAGAAAAAGTAGTTGGTTTTTCAAAAGCTCAAAAAATATATCAAGAGTTTCATTAGCTTTTAGTAACTTCACACAGTGAAAAATTATACCCTCTACATATTTTTATTTTTAGCACTTTTTAGTAGCTACGCACAACAAAAACAACAAGAAAATGTAAAAGTTGGGTTGGTTTTAAGTGGTGGTGGCGCAAAAGGGTTGGCGCATATTGGTGCCCTAAAAGCTATTGAAGAGGCAGGTGTGCGTATTGATTATATTGCAGGCACAAGCATGGGTGCTATTGTAGGCGCACTATATGCTTCGGGCTATACCGCTGATGAGTTGACGAAAATGTTTAAGGAAGTTAATTTTGAAGAAATTATACGGGATGATTTTAAACGAAAAAATAAATCATTTTTTGAGCGTGAAGATGGAGATAGACATGCAGTAACTTTACCGTTTAATAAATTTAAACTAGGTTTTCCTTCTGCATTATCAAAAGGACAAAGTACCTATAATTTTTACTCAAAAAAACTGTACCATGTTAAAAATATTTCTAACTTTAGCAAGCTACCCATTCCATTTTTCTGCATAGCTACCAATATAGAAACAGGTAAACAAGAAATATTAGATCACGGTTATTTACCCAACGCTATTACTGCAAGTAGTACAATACCTTCGTTATTTGAACCCGTACATATTGATGATAAATTATTGATTGACGGAGGAATATCTAACAATTACCCTATTGATGAATTATTACAAAAAAATGTAGATGTGGTTATTGGTGTAGATGTACAAGATAGCTTACAACAAAAAGAAAATTTAAAGTCCGTAATGCAAATTATGACACAAATTTCTAATTTTACTCCCCAAAGTCAAATGGAAGATAAGGTAGCTAAAACTGCTATTTATATAAAACCTAATATTAATAAATATAGTATTATTTCTTTTGATAAAGGCGAAGAAATTTATCAAGAAGGGTACCAAGCAGCTACACAAGTTGAAGCGCAGTTATTAGCGCTATCAAACCGTCAGCAAAATATAAAAACAGACCATATAGATAAGAGACCTCCTACAGCATATCATATTCATAATATTACTATTTCTGGCAATGAAAACTATACCCGCTCTTATATTTTAGGGAAGTTAAAATTAAAAACAAATAAAACAGTTCCCTATCAAAAAATAGAAGATGGAATTATAGCTTTAGCAGCTACGGATAACTTTAAAAAAATAGATTATCAGTTAAAAGACAATGGTGTTTTACAATTAAACTTAGTAGAAACCAAAAATAAAACAGCACTAAAATTAGGTTTACATTATGACAATTTATATAAAGGTAATGCTTTAATAAACCTAACACACAAGCAACTACTTACTAATAATGATATTGTCAGCTTAGACCTTGTTTTAGGTGAAAAAGTGCGTTATAACTTTGAGTATTACTTAGATAAAGGGTATTATTGGAGTATAGGTGTTAAATCAAATTTAAATGCTTTTGAAACAGAAGTAAATTTAAATATTTTTGATAACAACTATCTTCTTTCAGAAAAAATTGACTTAAACGCCCTCTCACTTACCAATCAATTTTACATAGAAACGCCATTACGTCAAGATTTTTCATTAGCATTAGGGGTGGAACATCAAAAAATAAAATTATTCTATAAAAAAAATGGTAGTAGGTTAGAACTGGAAAACAATGATTTTTACAGTGTTTATGGTAAACTAAAATACGATACTTTTGATGATATATTTTATCCTAAAAAAGGTTTTTTTGTTGCGGGAGATACACATTTTTATATATCACCCAGTAAGCTAAAAGAGTCATTTGAACAATTTGTTATTGGCCAGTTAAAAATGGGATATGCCACCTCGCTAACTAAAAAAACATACTTTAATGCTTTTGTTGAAGGTGGGTTTCGTTTAGGAAACAACACCTCCTCTACCCATGATTTTGTTTTGGGAGGATATGGAAATAATTTTATGAATAATTATAAACCATTTTATGGGTATAACTTTTTAAGTTTAGCAGGTGATGGATATGTAAAAGCAAATTTTGATGTACATTATGAGTTTACTAAAAACCATTTTTTTACAGCAAGTGCTAATTTTGCAAATATAGATGATGGGTTGTATAAAGATCAAGATTGGTTATCATTACCTGATTATTATGGGTATGCATTGGGTTATGGTATTCAAACTTTTTTAGGGCCAATGCAAATAAAAAGCAGTTGGTCTCCTGAAGTTAAAAAAGTAGAATGGTTTATTAGTTTAGGCTATTGGTTTTAATCACAGGGTGATAGCCTAATTATAATTAAATTGGTGTAGTAAATAAATAAACTTCCTCACCCCAAGGGTATGAGGAACTAAGCTTCAATTTATTAATTTTTGATGTAAACATTGGAGAATCAAACTTCTTGATAATTATAGGGATGGGTTATCGTTTTGTGATTAAAATCATTAAATTTAAGTTGTCACCATAGGAAATTTACTTTATTTTTTCCGATATTTGTAATATTATGAAACCATACTGGCAAGACATATTAATTTACTTGAAATATCTCAATAAGAGAAACCCTGAATAGTGCATTAATAATTGTTTAATCATTCAATACTTTAATCTTTAAATTAAAATAAAATGCCACGTTACCATTCACAGGGTAAAATCCCACATAAAAGACACACCACATTTAAAAAACCAGACGGTAGCTTATATCAAGAAGAACTTTTTGGCACTGCAGGATTTGCAGGAATGTCATCTTTAATTTATCACTTACATCCACCAACGGTAGTTTCTGAAATTAAAAGAGGTAAGGATGTTTCTCCAAAAATAGCCATTGACAAAAACATGAAAGCCCTTAGTTTTAAAGGATTTTCATTACAACCAGAACAAGATTTTTTAGACAGCCGTAAAACACTATTTGTAAATAATGATTTGCATATTGGTTTAGCAGCACCTAAAGAATTTTCAAAAGATTATTTTTATAGAAATTCAGATGCTGATGAAATGTTATTCATTCACATTGGTTCCGGAAAACTACGCACCATGTTTGGTAATATTGACTTTAAATATGGAGATTATTTAATTATCCCTAGAGGAATTACCTATCAAATAGATTTTGACACTCCAGAAAATAGAATTTTATATATCGAATCTTTTAGTCCTATTTTTACACCAAATCGTTACCGAAATAATTTCGGGCAATTGTTAGAACATTCTCCATTTTGCGAACGTGATTTTAGACTACCAACAGATTTAGAAACGCATGATGAGCAAGGAGAGTTTAAAGTCATCTCTAAAAAACAAGGAGTACTATGGGAATACACACACGCCAATCATCCTTTTGATGTTATAGGGTGGGACGGTTTCCATTATCCGTACGCATTTTCAATACATGATTTTGAACCTATAACAGGGCGTATTCATATGCCGCCACCAATACATCAGCAATGGGAAGCAGCAGGGTTTGTAGTGTGTTCATTCGTACCAAGAATGTATGACTATCACCCAGAATCTATACCGGCTCCTTACCATCATTCCAATATTGATTCAGAAGAATTGTTATATTATGTAGATGGTGATTTTATGAGTCGTAATAATATTGAAAAAGGACAAATTACTTTACATCCAGGAGGTATACCTCACGGTCCACATCCAGGAGCAATTGAGCGCAGTGTTGGTAAAAAAGAAACTGGGGAATTAGCGGTAATGATTGATCCGTTTAATCCGGTAATGATTACCGAGGAAGCAATGAATTTACAAGTAGACGATTATTATAAAAGTTGGCTATAGCCCATCCTAACCTCCCCAAAAGGAAGGAACAGAATGAAAATAGTAAATTAACAATTAAAAACTCAAAATGTTCCCGCATTGAGTTTCTCCCCTTTGGGGAGATTAAGAGGGGATAAAATTATGGCAAAAAAAGTAGAATCCGTAAACTACGGACTAGAAAAAATATTTGAAGGTGCACAAGATTTCTTGCCACTTTTAGGAACAGATTATGTTGAGTTTTATGTAGGTAATGCAAAACAAGCTGCTCATTTTTATAAAACTGCATTTGGTTTTCAATCACATGCTTACAAAGGTTTGGAGACAGGATCAAGAGACACCGTAAGTTATGTATTAAAACAAGATAAAATACGTTTGGTATTAACGTCTGCATTAAACAGTAAATCACCTATAAATGACCACGTAACCAAACATGGTGATGGAGTAAAAGTAGTTGCACTTTGGGTAGAAGATGCAAAAAAAGCATGGGAGGAAACTACAAAAAGAGGTGCTAAATCCTATATGGAGCCAACCGTTGAAAAAGACAAACACGGTGAAGTGGTACGTGCGGGTATTCATACTTATGGTGAAACCATTCATATGTTTGTAGAACGTAAAAATTATACAGGTAGTTTTTTACCAGGATTTACGGAATGGAAATCAGACTATAACCCACCATCTTCAGGATTAAAATTTATTGACCATATGGTAGGTAATGTAGGATGGAACCAAATGGATGTTTGGGTAAAATGGTATGAAGATGTAATGGGATTTGTTAACTTTTTATCTTTTGATGATAAGCAAATCCATACCGAATATTCAGCCTTAATGAGTAAAGTAATGAGTAACGGTAATGGGCGTATTAAGTTTCCTATTAATGAACCTGCAAAAGCTGCAAAAAAATCGCAAATTGAAGAATATTTAGATTTTTATGAAGGCGAAGGCGTACAACATTTAGCCGTAGCAACAGATGATATTATTGCAACCATTAAGCAATTACGAGCCAATGGTGTGGAATTTTTACCGCCACCACCACAATCGTATTATGATGACATTCCAAGGCGTTTAGGGGTGCATATGGAAATGATGAATGAGGATATTAAAGAATTGCAAAAACTATCTATTTTGGTAGATGCTGATGAAGAAGGGTATTTATTACAAATATTCACCAAACCATTAACAGATAGACCAACGTTATTTTTTGAAATCATACAACGTATGGGGGCAAAAGGATTTGGAGCAGGAAACTTTAAAGCACTTTTTGAATCCATAGAAAGGGAACAAGCTCTTAGAGGAACACTTTAAAAGTAGATAGTGAGTAGTAATTAGCAAACTCTTTTAACTACTCACTTTTAACTAATCACTAATCACTAAAAAATGATATTAGGCCCAATTAATTTCCAAAAATGGATTGATGAAAATAGAGATAAACTTAAACCACCTGTAGGTAATTTAGTGGTTTATAAAAACACCGAGTTTATTATTATGGTAGTTGGTGGTCCAAACGCACGTAAAGATTTTCATTACAATGAAGGGGAAGAGTTTTTTTATCAAATAGAAGGTGATATCAACTTACCTATTATTGAAAACGGAAAAGTGCGTAATATAGAAATAAAGGAAGGAGAAATATTTTTATTACCAGCACGCGTACCACATTCACCACAAAGAGGACCAAATACTGTAGGGTTAGTAATTGAGCGTTTACGTAAACCAGATGAGTTAGATTATTGCTCTTGGTATTGTGAAAACTGTAGTCATGAGCTACACAAAGTACCTTTTCATTTAGGTGATATTGTTACGCAGTTACCCATATTATTAAATGCGTTTTACGCCAATCAAGAGTTGTGTACCTGTGATAAATGTGGAGCAGTAATGCAAGAACCCAAACTAAAAAAATAATGAGTCAAAAAACAGCTACTATTGTAGGTGCCGGATTAGTAGGTTCATTATGGGCAGTATATTTAGCAAAAGCAGGATATCAAGTAACTATTTTTGAACGTAGAGCAGATTTGCGTAAAGCAGATATTTCCGCAGGAAAATCAATTAACTTAGCGCTCTCTACAAGAGGTTGGAAAGCCTTTGAAAATGCAGGAGTGCGCAAACAAATTGAAGAAATTGCAATACCTATGTATGGGCGTACTATGCATAATGAGCAAAGTAAATTAACCTATCAACCGTATGGGCTGGAAGGTGAAGCTATTTACTCGGTTTCTCGAGCAAGAATTAACTGTACCTTAATGGATATTGCTGAAAAGGAAGGAAAAGCAACTATACACTATAATCAAAAATGCATCGGTGCCGATTTAGATAATGGTATCGTATATTTAAAAGACTATAAAACAGGAAAAACATACGAACACAAATCGGATGTAGTTTTTGGTACAGATGGTGCTTTTTCAGCAATCCGTACCAAAGCAATGCAAAAATCACCACGTTTTAACTATTCTCAAAAATATATAGAAGACGGTTATCGTGAAATATTATTACCCGCAAATGAAGATGGGAGTTATAAGTTAGATGTCAATACCTTACACATTTGGCCAAGAGGACGCTATATGCTAATTGCCTTACCCAATGACGATGGTAGTTTTACCTGTACCTTATTTTTACCTTTTGAAGGCACAACCAATTCCTTTGATAAACTAAACACTAAAGAAGAAGTCAATACTTTTTTTGAAACTAAATTTCCAGATTTTTACGCTTTAATGCCCGAAATTGGTGACGAATGGTCAAACCATCCACTATCAACATTAGCCATTATTAGATGTTTTCCGTGGACAGTTGGTAAAGTAGCCTTAATGGGAGATGCAGCACATGCAACAGTACCTTTTTATGGTCAAGGGATGAACTCTGGTTTTGAAGATTGTACTGTAATGTGGGATTTAATGCAAAAACACAATGAAAATTGGGATAAGATATTTTCAGCATATCAAACCTTACGTAAGCCAGATGGTGATGCCGTACAAGATTTATCATTACACAACTATTATGTAATGCGTGATTATGTGGCAGACCCTGAGTTTTTACTACAAAAGAAATTTGAAAGACGTATTCAGCAATTATATCCCGAAAAATATATGCCCTTATACTCGCAAGTATCCTTTAGTAATATCCGTTATTCTGAAGCGTGGACAAAAGGTATGCAACAAGATACTTTTATTAAAGATATCATGAAAAAACATGATGTTGAAACCATGATGAAGCAAGAAAATATAGACCAATTAATTCACACGATATTTAAAGATTATCATGTATAACAAACGCACCTATATCAATATAAAATCTCCGTTCTCTTAAGTTAAAGTAATACCAACTTTTTAAACTTTATTACTTTTAAACTTTATATACTATTTAAAAAATGAACAGAGAAGAAATATTAGCCGCTATTGATAAAAAATACGCAGCAATGGGGCAAGATGCCGATACTCATTTAAAAGGATTACTATATGCTGAACCTATGAAATATTGGGATTTCATACAAGTAGATGCCCTTTTGGGATTACAAACCCAACGTACACAGTTACCAGATGAAATGGTTTTTATCATGTACCATCAAATTAACGAATTGTTATTTAAAATGATACTTTGGGAAATGGGACAAATATCCCATACCGAAAATATAGAACCAGACAAATTTGTCATGCACCTCATGCGTATTAGTCGTTATTTCGATTCGCTCTCTAACTCCTTTGACATTATGGGTGAAGGAATGGAAGTAGCGCAATATATGAAGTTTAGAGACACACTAACGCCAGCAAGTGGTTTTCAAAGTGCACAATACCGAAAAATTGAAATTGCATCAACGGAGTTAATTAATTTAATAGATTTCCGTTTTCGTAAAACCATTAATCGTGACACACCTTATGAACACGCCTGGGATAATATGTATTGGCAAGCAGCAGGAGTAGATAGAATTCGTGGAGGCAAAAACAAACTCATGCAAAACTTTGAAGAAAAGTATAAAAGTGAGTTGATTGGCTGGATGAAGGAATACAATACCGTCAATATTTGGACAAAATTTAAAGAATTGCCAAAAACATATCAAGAAGATAAAAAATTAATTAATGCAATGCGTCATTATGACCATACCGTAAATATTGATTGGGTAATGCATCATTATGATGCTGCGGCTAAATATTTAGACAGCGGTCCTGTTGAGGTTGAAGCTACTGGAGGTAGTGATTGGCACAAGTATATGCACCCACGTTACCAACGCAGAATCTTTTTTCCTGAATTATGGGAGAAAGATGAATTAGAAAACTGGGGTATAACGAACCTAAAAGGATATAAAGAGATAAAGTAATTGTGCTTTTATTGAGAAATACTCAATAAAATATCTTGTTTTGTTATCAAAGTGATAAAAACAACTAAAATTAACATTGTTTATTACGAATACTGTAATTAGGTTGTATATTTGCACCCACAAAAGGGGTGGTTCCCTAATGTGAAGTTTAAATTTCATAATTTAAATTTTGGTTGGTTAAATAAAAAAGGAAAACGCTATCAATTTATTGGTAGCGTTTTTTATTAATCACAAAGCGATAGCTAAACAAATCTCCTATATCTTTTTTTAAAACATAGTAATTCAATAAGTTAATTATTTGGTTGCATTCCCGTTTATTCTTATTTTTGGAATAGTAATTGCTTATTAGTAGTTATAACCAATAACACACTTATTATGAAAAAGATTTTCACCTTACTATTTACTATACTCCTCGTAAACGTTACTAACGCCCAAGAAAAAACATTTGACACTGGTGAGTGGTTTAAATTTCGTATTCATTACGGCGTATTTACCGCAAGTTATGCTACTTTACAAGTAAACAACGCATCAATACAAGGTAAAGATGTTTATCATATAAAAGGTAGTGGAAAATCAACAGGGTTATTAAGTTTGTTTTTTAAAGTAGATGATGATTACCAAACTTATTTTGATAAAAAAACGGGTAATCCATATAAATTTATTCGAAAAATAGATGAAGGTGGTTATAAAAAAGATACAGAAATCGTGTTTAATCACACTAATAGTACAGCTTTAGTAAATGATAAAAAACACAACAGAAAAAGCACACATAAAATTAAACCCAATGCACAAGACATGCTTTCGGCATTTTACTTTTTAAGAAAAAATGTAGATACAAAAACCATTAAAGTAGGTGATGAAACCAAAATAAATATGTTTTTTGATAAAGAAAATTTTGAGTTTAAATTAAAGTTTTTGGGTAGAGAAATTGTAGAAACTAAATTTGGAAATGTACCCTGTTTAAAATTCAGGCCTATTGTGCAATCAGGACGAGTATTTAAAGAGCAAGAAGCCTTAACCGTTTGGATTAGTGATGATAAAAATAAAATGCCAATTCGTTTACAGGCAGATTTAGCGGTAGGTTCATTAAAAGCCGACTTAGATGCATATAAAGGATTGCAACATTCATTTAAAATAAAAGTATAATTGTTATTATTAACATAAAAATAGTAAAAAACAGTTGTCAATATTATGTGGTCAGCTGTTTTTTTGTGATATTTGATACTTGCAAGAAATACATCCAATGAAGTTGAATAAAATCATCCTATTAGTTATTGTTTTTATGACATTTTCTTCCTGTAAAAAAGAAGAAGATAATGCCCTAAAAACACCTAAAATTGTCAAAGTAAAACCACCAAAAATTGAATTTGGGTATAACTTTGACAACTATAGTGTGATTAGAGATACCATTAAAAAAGATGATACTTTTGGTAAACTATTATATGAAAATCATATTGGCTTTGGTAAAATAGAAGAAATTGTAAAGGTTACTAAAGACACCTTTAACATCAAACGACTAAATGTAGGTAAACCCTATACTCTTTTAAAAAGTAAAGATTCTCTTGAAAAAGCACAAGTATTTATATATCAAAAAAACAAGATAGACTATGTGGTTTTTGATTTTTCAAATGACACGATTACAAAAGCATTCAATGCCTCAAAACCGGTAACGTTAAAAGAAAAATCAGCATCAGGGATTATTACAAGCACCTTGTCAGAAGCGTTAGATAAAGCAGGGTTAAATATTATTTTAGCGTATAAGTTATCAGACATGTACGCGTGGTCTATTGACTTCTTTCGTTTACAAAAGAATGATAAATTTAAAATTATTTATACGGAACGCTATATTGATGATACGATATACGCAGGCGTAAAAGATGTGAAAATGGCATTGTTTGAGCATAATAAAACGGCATTTTACGGATTTGATTTTGTGGCAGATTCCATTATGGGGATTTCTGATTATTATGATGACAAGGGGAAAATTTTAAGAAGTCAATTTTTAAAAGCTCCTGTAAAATTTAGTCGCATATCTTCTCGTTATAATTTAAAAAGAAGAATTAGATATTACGGTAACCGCATTCGCCCACATAAAGGAACTGATTTTGCTGCGCCAATAGGCACGCCTATTATGGCAACCGCAAATGGTACAGTCACAACTTCTACAAGACGTGGTGGTAATGGTAAATATGTAAAAATACGCCATAACGGAACCTATAGTACTCAATATTTACATATGAAAAACCAAAATGTAAAGATTGGGCAAACCGTAAAACAAGGCGATGTAATTGGGTGGATTGGAATGACAGGTAATACTGGTGGACCTCATGTTTGCTATCGTTTCTGGAAAAACGGTAGGCAAGTAGATCCGTTACGTGAAAAACTACCCGAAGCAAAACCAATGCCCAAAGATGTTAAAGTA
Organism: uncultured Kordia sp.; assembly: GCA_964608925.1. Taxonomy (GTDB): domain Bacteria; phylum Bacteroidota; class Bacteroidia; order Flavobacteriales; family Flavobacteriaceae. The sequence continues at coordinate 1,765 of CAZSQD010000029.1, read as the reverse complement.
AAGTATTTAGAATATATAAAACCGTTAAAATTAAAATTGGATGCAGTTAATTATCCTGAATCGGAAAACGAATAAGTAATGAACTTTAAAACCGTAAATCCTACTAAAACCCAAGCTTGGGAAAAATTAAAAGTACATTTTGAGAGTGTTAAAAATAAACATTTACAAGATTTATTTACCCAAAATAAAGATAGAGAAAAACAACTAAGTGTTGTTAATAACGATTTTTATGTTGATTTCTCTAAAAATAGATGGACTACTGAAACTCTTGAAATTTTTACTGAATTAGCAGCGCAAATAGGTTTACGTGATAGTATTCAGCAATACATGGGTGCTAATAAATTAAATTTCACCGAAGGTAGAGCCGTTTTACATACTGCTTTACGTAGTGCTGAAAAGGAAATTGTTTTTGAAGGTGAAAACATTATGGATGCTGTTAATACTGCCAAAACTAAAATTAAAATTTTTACCGATAGTATTATAAATGGTACTCAAAAAGGATATACAGGAAAACAATTTACAGATGTGGTGAACATTGGTATTGGAGGCTCTGACTTAGGGCCTAAATTAATTTGTAATGCTTTAAAATATTACAAAAACCACTTAAATATTCACTTTGCTTCTAATATAGAAGGGGATGCAACTGAAGAAATTTTTAAAAAAATAAATCCAGAAACCACTTTGTTTATTGTAGTTTCAAAATCATTTGGAACACAAGATACTTTAAAAAATTCCATATTAATACAAAACTGGTTTTTGCAAACAGCTCCTAAAACTGCAGTGTCACAGCATTTTATATCAGTAACCAGCAATGAAAAAAAAGCAATAGAATTCGGAATTAAAAAAAACAATATCTTCCCAATGTGGGACTGGGTGGGAGGTCGTTTCTCTTTATGGAGCGGTGTTGGTATATCAGTTGCTTTAAGCGTAGGTTTTGATAATTTTAATCAAATATTAGCAGGAGCAGAACAAGCAGATCAACATTTTTTAACCGCTAATTTTAAAGAAAATATCCCTGTAATAATGGCATTTTTATCCGTTTGGTATAATAATTTTTATCAAACACAATCAGAAGCCGTAATACCGTATACCAATTATTTAGAGCACTTGGTTTCATATTTGCAGCAAGCTGAAATGGAAAGTAATGGCAAGTCAATTGACCGTAATGGAAAACGTGTAAACTATGAAACTGGTAGCGTTGTATTTGGAGCAGTTGGTACCAACGCACAGCATGCCTTTATGCAGTTATTACATCAAGGTACAAAAATAATTCCTACGGATTTTGTAGGGTATTGTACCTCATTACATGAGCAAAAAGAACACCAAAATATGTTATTGGCAAACCTTTTTTCGCAAGCCAATGCATTGGCATTTGGTACACGTGGGAAACAAGTTGAAAATGAATTTAAAAATTTTGAAGGAAACAAACCATCAACCACATTTTTAATTAAAAAGCTAACGCCAAAATCGTTAGGAAAATTAATAGCTATGTATGAGCATAAAATATTTGCACAAGGTATTTTATGGAACATTAACTGCTATGATCAATACGGAGTGGAGTTAGGGAAAAAATTGAATAGTACCATTTTACAAAAAATACAAAATAATGAAGCAGATACTGTTTTAATTGAATTTTATCAGAAAAATAAATAGTAACTTGCTCAAAAAATAAATTAACAAACTATGGAAACATTAAGATTTTTACATTCATACTTAGCATACATCGTAGTCATAACGGTTGCATTAGCAAGTGTAAATAGTATTA
>CAZSQD010000028.1:0-15519 GCA_964608925.1 uncultured Kordia sp. | reverse complement strand
GCGGGTATTATTTCTGATAATCGTTTTGGAGTTAGAAATATTGGAGTTCCGTCAGTATATGTTACACATCAATTAGAGGTGTTAAGTGGTATTTTTACTTTTTTTAGTAGTAAGGTACATCAGTCTATTATTAAAAAATTTGATGAATGTTGGGTTCCTGATGTAGCTAATAAAATTAATTTTAGCGGGAAATTAGGGCATTTAAAAATCACTAATTTTAATGTAAAATATATAGGTGTTTTAAGTCGATTTTTGAAACAAGAAACGGTTATAAAATACGATTATTTAGTTTTGCTTTCAGGTCCAGAACCACAACGAACATTTTTGGAAGAAAAACTACTAAAGGAATATGAAAACACAACAAAAAAAGTAGTTTTTGTATTAGGGCGAGTTGAAAGGGAACAAACCTGTATTCAAAAAGGAAATAGTATCATATATAATTTTATGCTTTCTAGTGAGTTATCAAAAACAATACAAGAAAGTGAGGTTGTCATTGCGCGCTCTGGATATACTACAATTATGGATTTGGCAAAGTTGCATAAAAAAGCATTTTTTATACCTACACCAGGGCAATTTGAGCAGTTATATTTAGCAAATAGAATGGATGCGTTAAAAATGGTGCCGTTTGCGACACAAAAAAATTTTAATTTAAATAATTTAGAAAAAATAGCAGACTATAAAGGTATGAGTTGTGATACTGAAGTTGAATTTCATCACTTTTTTAAAATATTTAATCGCGGGGCGATAGCCAAATGAAAGGGCTAATTCCCCAATACTCACATTGAAAGTTTGTTAAATAACTTTTTTTAAAGTAAATGAAAACTCCGATCCAATATTTAGGTCGCTTTCTACATAAATTTTTTCATAATGTGCTTCAATAATGTGTTTTACTATAGATAACCCTAAACCAGAGCCACCATCATCTCTAGAGCCACTTTTATCTACTCTATAAAAACGCTCAAATAAACGCGGTAAATGATTAGTTTCTATCCCTTGTCCGTTGTCGGTTACGCGTACAATAACTTTGGAAGGTGTTAAGTTTTCAATACTAATTTCTGTAGTACCATTGTCAGCACCGTACTTTATAGAGTTTACAACTAAATTAGTGACAACCTGTTGTATGCGTTCCTGATCGGCATGTACATATATAGGTTTGGTGTATGCTTTATCAAAAACTAAAGTAATGTTATTTTTTTGTGCTTTCATTTCCAATAAATCAAAAACATTTTGCACAATTTCTATGATATTGAATTTTGTAAAAGATAAGTTTAAATCACCAACTTCTAATTTAGTAATCATGTCTAAATCGTTTACAATATAAAGTAATCTATCCACTCCTTTATTGGCACGAGTTAAATATTTTTCTAAGAGCTGAGGGTTTTTTGCAGCGCCATCTAAAAGTGTTTCTATGTAACTCTGTACGGTAAAAAGAGGAGTTTTAAATTCATGGGCAATGTTGCCAATAAACTCTTTTCGGTATTGTTCACGTCCTTTTAGGGTTTCTAGTTCTATTTTTTTATTTTTAGCGTATTGTTCAACTTCTTTTGCTAAGCTTGTAATATCCGTAGTTACGGCATCTTCTTTAAAAGAAGCTTTTTCAAGTAGCGAAACATCATCATATATTTTTTTTACACGTTCATAAATAAACTTTTCTATTTTAAATTGTATAATTGAAAAGCAAATGATATAAGTGATAATTGCAAACCCTAAAATAGCGTAAATACTTAATTTTGGATACGTAAATATAGTAGTAATTATGGTTAAAATTAAGGTAATATATAATGAAGAATATATTGAAAAGTAATATGTTTTTTTAAATTTACGCATTGTTCATTACAAATTTATAACCTACACCTTTTATGGTTTTAATAGTTGTTTCTCCAATTTTTGCTCGTAATTTTCTAATATGTACATCTATGGTACGGTCACCAACAATAACTTCACTACCCCAAATAGTATCTAAAATTTCATCTCTTGTAAAAACTTTATTGGGCTTAGAGGTTAATAGCGCTAAGAGTTTAAACTCTTTACGAGGTAAGTTGAGTTCTTGCTCATTTTTTATTACTTTATGTTGGTCGGCGTATATAGTAAGGTCACCTAAAGTTAAAACAGTATCTACGGTGTTTGATGTAGTTGTACGCCTTAATAAAGCTTTTACTTTACTTAATAATACTTTTGGACGTATGGGTTTTGCAATATAATCATCAGCACCAGCGTCAAAACCAGCAACTTGACTGTAATCTTCAGCGCGAGCAGTTAAAAAAGTAATAACGGTATTGTCTAATTGTGGTAATTTTCTGATGTGTTCACAAGCTTCAATACCATCCATTTTAGGCATCATCACATCTAAAATAATAAGATGTGGTGTTTCCTTTTTAGCAATTTCAATGGCTTCTAACCCATTTTTACCAGTAAAAACTTGATAATTGGCAGTACGTAGGTTGTACCCAATAATTTCCAAGATGTCTGGGTCATCATCTACTAATAAAATTTTAATTTTGGTATTGTTCATGGTGATGTTATTCTTTTTCAAAGATACTATAAAAGAAAGATTATCAAAATAGTTTTAAGTTACCTTAAGGTTATGAAATTGTTAAAAGTAAAACCACTTAAAATTGTGTCTACATTTTTTGTATCTTTGTATCAGTGAATTACTAATTTAAAAAATATTTAATATGAAAAACATTTACTTTTTATTAGTTGCCTTTATGGTAACAAGCTTGTCTTTTGGGCAAACAACTTTGAAATTTCAAGATTTTGAATCTGGGGCAGATGATTGGACGTATACAGAGTCTCCAACTACATACAGCGTAGGATCTGATGTATGGGCAATAGTTGCAACTTTAGGGGGGACAGTTACAGCTCCTCAAAATGGAGCTAACTTTTGGGGAATGCGAGATTTAGCAAACGCAAACGGAGGAACAGCTACAGGTGTAGCAAGTACATTAGCATTTCCTAATGTAGATATTGCAGGGCAAGTGGGTGTTGAAGTTTCTTTTCAATACATTACGGATGCTTTTGATGGCACTGATTCATTGCAGGTTGAAGTATTTTTTGATGATGCTTCTCAAGGTGTTACTGATTTAGGTAAAAATACAGATGCTTGGACAGGCTACTCATTATCTGTTCCAGATGCTATAAATAATGTGAGATTAACAATTATTGCTATTCAAAATGGTGGTAGTGATTATGCTGGAGTTGATAATTTTAAAGTGCAATCTGGTGTAGCAGCAAGTTGTGGTTTTTCTTACGGAGCAAATACAGCTACATGTCAAACATTTACAGGTGGTGTAGATACGTCAGATACTTATGATATAACAATAGCATATTCAGGTGGGTCTGCAGGTTTAGTGGTTACTGCTACAGCAGGAACTATTGCAGGAGATGATCCAGCAACTACACCGTCAGGAACAATACAAATTAATGGTGTTACAGAAGGAACTGATGTAGATGTTACAGTTGCAGATGGAGGGTTGTGTAACGAAATGACAACAATTAATAGTCCAAATAACTGCGTAGCTCCATTATCATTTCCAATTGAGGAAACGTTTCCACAAACAGTAGGTTCTACTTTAGCAAGTGATTCTTATTGGGATGTTACAAATACATCAGGAGATAGTGTTTTGTTAACTTCAGGAAATTTATCGATTATGGGATTAAGACCGTCTTTAGGTAATTCAGCTTCTTTTGATGGAGCAGGTAATGACCCTTTTATTACTTTTCCTGTAGCAACAGGGACAATATACAGCTCGTTTATTTTTAAAATCACAGATATATCATCGGCTACAAATGCTAGTGGAGGTTACTTTGCAGTTTTAGGTAGTTTTGATGCACGTGTATGGGTAAAAGAAGATGCAGCACAATTTGTTATAGGTGTCAGTAATGGAAGTTCAGGGGTAGTATATACGACTACAAAATATGACATCAATACGGATATTTTTATTGTGTTTAATTATGATACAGCTACAGGAGTTATTAATTTTTGGGTAAACCCAGATAGTGCAACTTTTAGTGCAACAGAACCAGCAGTGACGGCAACAGTAACAGATGCTTCTGTTTCGGCTAATATTAGTCAATTTTTATTCAGACAAGATTCTACTTCAGAAACAGGTTTTATTGTAGTAGATGAATTAAGAATTAGTGATAATTGGGCAGATGTAACACCTACAGCGCCATTATCAATAGCAGATAATACAATAGCAGGATTTAGCATTTATCCAAACCCAGCAACTAATAACATTACTATTACTACAAGATTAAACCAAGTTAAAGCTGTTGAAATCTTTACTATATTAGGTAAAAAAGTAATGAGTACTAGGGTTAAAAACACATTAAATGTAAGTCAATTAAGTACAGGTGTTTATATTGTAAAAGTTACAGAAAATAAAGTAACGGCAACTAAAAAATTAATTATTAAGTAAGTTTAATCGCGGGGAGATAGTCCAAAAGGTTTAATTTCCCGATGTTCTACATCGAAAGTTTATAAAATGAAGCTTAATACCTCGAACCCTTGAGTTGAGGAAATTTATTACTAAAAGCGCGCTATTATTAGCGCGCTTTTTTTATTTTTAACCCATATAGCGATAGCCTGATATTTTATTTTGTAATTTCGTACACTAGAAAATTAATCTTCTTAACAAGGAAACTTAAAAACATGAAAAAAATAATTGTACTTCTTTTTTTAACAAATGTCTTGTTTTTGAGTGCTCAAAACCAAGAGCTAGCAAATTCTTTTTTTGAAGATGGAGCTTATCAAAAAGCAAGTTTGGAGTATGATAAGCTGATTAAAAAACAACCTTATCGTATTGATTTTATTCAAAAAAAGATAATTTGTTTACAGGAGTTGAAAGAGTTTGGTAAAGCTGAAAAAGTATTGCAAAAAGCAATGGAAGGTAAGTATAAACGCCCACAGTTATGGGTGGATTTAGGGTATAATTATACCTTACAAAAAGATACTATTCGTGCAAAAAATGCTTATCAAAAAGCAATAGTAGCGGTAACTAAAAACCCAAACGCATCATATAGTATTGGTAAAAGTTTTGAAAGTCATAATTTATTAGAAGAAGCAAAACAAGTATATACTACTGCAATAGTATTGAGTCCAAAAACAAATGTACACTTGCAATTGGCTTATGTGTATGGGCAATTAAATGAAATTGAGAATATGTTTGACAGCTATTTAAATTTAATAGCAAAAAACAAAAAATTAATTCCCAGAGTACAACAATTAATTAGTTCGTTTATAACGGATGATGCTCAAAATGAAAATAATAGTAAACTTAAGCGTGCCTTATTAAAAAAGTTACAAGCGCAACCCAATACCCTTTGGAATGAGCAATTAAGCTGGTTATTTGCACAGCAAGAACAATATAACAAAGCATTTGTACAAGAAAAAGCAATTTTTAAAAGAGAAGGCGAAACCCTACAACGCCTTTTTAATTTAGCTGTTACAGCAAATGATAATCAAGATTTTGAAACGGCTACGGTTATTTTTAATTTTATACAGGAGCAAAATTTAGACGTTACTACACAAATAAAAGTGCAGGAAATATTACTAAAATTAGCACAAAAAACAACTTCTAAGAAAAATTATGAAAAATTAACCAAACGCTATCAGGTTGTGTTGGATTCGTTTGGAATTAATGCCAACACAATTAATATTCAGTTGGACTATGCTAATGTATTGGCTTTTAAAACACACCAAATAGCAACAGCATTGTCTTTTTTTAAGGCGAATAAAAACCAAAAATTAAACCGATTTAGTAAAGCACGCTACCTCATGAAATATGCGGATGTTTTAGTAGCCAATGGGCAGTTTAATACTGCATTAATTAACTATTCTAAAATACAAAGAAGCCTAAAAAACAATGTGCTTTCACAAGAAGCACGTTTTAAAGTTGCGAAAACAAGTTATTATAAAGGTGATTTTGATTGGGCACTACAACAGTTAAAAGTATTAAAAGCATCTACCACACAACTAATTGCTAATGATGCGTTAGATTTACATTTACTCATCAATGATCACATTAAAGAAGATAGCTTACACATTGCCTTAAAAAAATATGCAAAAGCCGATTTGTTAGCTTTTCAGCATAAAACCAAAGAAAGCATAGTTGTATTGTCAGATATTTTAGAAATGCATAAAGGCGATAAAATAGAAGACGATGCGTTGTTTTTGCAAGCCCAATTATTTGATCAGCAAGAAAATTATAAAGCCGCTATTAAAAACTATAAAACCATTATTAAAAACTTAAAAGAAAGTATTTTTACAGATGATGCACACTATCACTTAGCCAAAATATATTTAAAATTAGCCAATGAAAAGGCCGCTAAAAAGGAATATGAAGTTATATTATTTTACCACCCCGACAGTATTTATTTTGTGCCTGCACAAAAAAAATACAGAAAATTACGTGGTGATGATATCTAATTGCGGAGTAATAGCTTTACAAGTAGCTATTAGTAGGGTATAATTACTAGGTGTCACTTCAAAAGTTGATGAATTAAAGATTAGTATGCAGTATACTTACCGTTTAAAGTTTATTTGGCTTACCCACATAAAAACGGTATTTTTGCTAAAAAAATAAAAGAGAATGTATATATATAACGTTACCATAAATGTAGATGATAGTGTGGTAGAAAGTTGGTTACAATGGATTAGGCCGCATATACTTGAAGTGCTGAAAACAGGTAAATTTGTAAGCGCAAAATTTACACAAGTATTGGTAGAAGAAGAAATGGGAGGGTGTACTTTTTCCATACAATATACAGCAAAAACAAAAGAAGATATTCAAGCCTATTATAAAGAGGATGCAGATGTGTTAAGGCAAGATGGTTTGCTTAAATTTGGGGATAAATGTTTAGCTTTTAGAACAGAAATGAAATTATTAGAAGAAATTTATGCATAAAACATACACAGCAACATATTTGTACATCATTAAAATGGTCATGCTATCAGCAACCGTAATAGCTGCTTTTTTAATCGCTAATTTTGCCATGATGTTTTTAAATAAAATAGTGCCAGATTGGTTTCCGTGGATTGTAAATATAATTTTTGCAATATTTGGATTACTGTTTTTATTCATGCAATTAACAGCAAAAAAACCTACCTTTATTTTTAATAAAGAAGGGTTTGTATACAAACGAAAAACTATTAAATACACAGCAATAAAACGTATGATACCTGCACAAGGAGGTAGTGAGTCGGAAATTGTATTTCATGATAATAATACTTATGTGTTAGAGTTATCATGGTTTTTATCAAAAGATAGAAAGGAAATAGAAGCAATTATAGCAGCAAATATTTAGGATGAATAATAACGTACGTGCAAAAAAACATTTAGGGCAGCATTTTTTAGAAGATGAAAACATCGCTAAAAACATTGCAGACGGATTAGTAGGCGAAAATTATAACCATGTGTTGGAAATAGGTCCAGGTATGGGAGTACTTACTAAATATCTATTGCCTAAAAAACCAAAACTTACGGTAATGGAGTTAGATAGAGAGTCCGTAGCGTATTTACACGAAACTTTTCCGTTAGAACATGTAAAGTTGGACACCTCTTCAAATCATTTTAAAATTATTGAAGGTGATTTTTTAAAGCAAAGTATTTCAGAATTATTTAATAAGGAGCAAGTGGCTATTATTGGTAATTTCCCATACAATATTTCTACACAAATTGTATTTAAAGCCATTGAATATAGGGAGTATGTACCTGAATTTGCAGGAATGTTTCAAAAAGAAGTAGCAATGCGTATTGCTTCAAAAGAAGGGAGTAAAGTATATGGTATTTTATCCGTTTTAACACAAGCATTTTTTGAGGTAGAATACTTATTTACGGTGCCGCCAGAAGTTTTTAACCCGCCACCAAGAGTAGATTCTGGAGTTATTAGATTTACACGTAAAGAAGATTATTCACTTCCAGTAGATGAAAAATTATTTTTCAGAGTCGTAAAAACGGCTTTTCAACAACGTCGTAAAATGTTACGCGGTAGTTTAAAAACTTTTAATCTTTCGGATGAATTAAAAGCAGACCCTATGTTTACCTTACGTCCCGAGCAATTATCAGTACAGGAATTTATAAAACTGACAGCAAAAATAGCCGAAAATGCCATTTGAGATAACAAAAAATATCATACAAGAAGTTTCAGAGTACATTAATGTAAAAAATAATGTAGCACTTGATGAGCTTTTTAGTGAAATGCATCATGCTGATGTTGCTGAAATTTTAGATGAAATTTCCTTTAACCAAGCAGTTTACATTATCAAACTTTTAGATAGTGAAAAAACAGCTGAAGTGTTAATGGATGTTGATGATGATTTACGTGAAAAAATATTAAAAAAATTATCAGCAAAAGAAATTGCTGAAGAAATAGATGAGTTAGATACTGATGATGCGGCTGATATAATTTCGGAACTTCCAGAAGCAAAAAAGGAAGCGGTAATGTCAGAAATTGAAGACGTTGAGCACGCAAAAGATATTGTGGAGTTATTACGTTATGATGAAGATTCTGCGGGTGGTTTAATGGCAAAAGAATTGGTAAAAGCCAATGAAAATTGGACCGTAGTGCAATGCGTTAGAGAACTTCGTAAACAAGCATCGGAAGTAACTAGAGTACATTCTATATACGTAGTTGATGATAGTGGTAAATTAAAAGGACGTTTGTCTTTAAAAGATTTATTGATGGCGCCAGCAAAAGCACATATTGCCGATTTTTACATCCCTAATGTAGATTCTGTACGTGTAAATGATGATTCTGAAGATGTAGCAAATATTATGCGTAAGTATGATTTGTCTGCAATACCTGTAATAGATGAATTGGGTATTTTAGTAGGTCGTATTACTATTGATGATATTGTAGATGTAATTAAGGATGAAGCCGATAAAGATTATCAAATGGCAGCTGGTTTAACAGAAGATGTTGAGGCAGGAGATAGCATTGTACAGCTTACAAAAGCACGCTTACCTTGGTTAATACTCGGTTTGTTTGGTGGTATTGGAGCTGCGGCAATTATGGCGGGTTATGAAAATATTATTAAAGAACATGCTGTTTTATTTTTTTTCACACCTTTAATTGCAGCAATGGCAGGTAATGTTGGAGTGCAATCAAGTGCAATTATAGTACAGGGTTTAGCTAATAATGATGTAAAAGGAAGTATTGCAAATAGACTTTGGAAAGAGTTATTATTAGCCATCGTAAACGGAATAATTTTATCCATTTTATTGTTTATATATACTTACTCCACAGGAGGAGATTATAAAGTGTCCTTAGCAATATCGATATCTTTATTTAGTGTCATCATTATGGCAGGAATTATTGGTACGTTTATACCATTATTTTTAGACAAAAGAGGTATAGATCCAGCAATAGCAACAGGTCCGTTTATTACCACAAGTAATGATATTTTTGGTATTTTAATCTACTTTTTAATTGCCCGTTTAATTTTAGGATTTTAATCGCGGGGAAATAATTACCCTAATATTGCCAGGTATTGTGTTTGGCTTAGGAAATTAGCGGACTGAAAATTAATATAATGGGCTATCGCCCCGCGATTAAAAAATGCCACTAATACTATTAGTGGCATTTTTGTTCAGAATCCTTTGGGGCAAAAATTCTTACGGTATTAATATTGTAAACTTATTTTTTATCAATTGGTATAAGTTGACGCTTGACACTTTGTATTCTTGGGTTTAGGAAGTTTAGTTAAATTATTGTGCTATTTAAAAAAAAAGAGGCAATTAATAACAAAATCAATTAACCTCTTTTTAACCTAAAACCAACTTAAAACTTAATTTCTAACAAATTAAACTTCTTTGTTATATAGTTATAACGTAAAAGAGATAGATTACCCTACCGGTAAAATTTATTTTTTTTAATCCATAAAATATAAGTAGTTTTAACCCGCTATAAATTATGAGTGATTTAAAAGAAAATATTTGTAAAGAAACTACGTTTCAATTGTTGTTTAAAAAAAATGCAGCATTGTTACGTAATTACTTATACTATAAATATGGTAACGCTACAGATGTGGATGATGTAGTACAAGAAGCTTTTATAAAACTCTGGGATAATTGCCATAAAACCACTCCCGAAACAGCAAAAAGTTATGTATTTAAAATAGCTATTAATTTAAGTACAAGTATTTTAAGGCATAATACCGTAAAATTAAAACACCAAAAAGAAGTAAAATATTTAAATAACCATAGTACTCCAGAATCTCCAGAATTTATTTTAGAAGAAAAAGAATTTCGTATAAAATTAGAAAATGCAATATCCTCATTAACAGATAGGCAAAGAGAGGTGTTTTTATTAAATAGAATAGAAAAGAAAACTTACAGGGAAATTGCCGAACTATCTGGAGTGTCCGTAAAAGCAATTGAAAAATTGATGAGTAAAGCGCTTTTTAAATTAAGAGATCAAATAAAAAACATGCCATAAGGTAGGGTATTTAAAAGTATAGCCGTTTTACAATTGAGTGTCAATACAAAAAAATGAATAACGAAAACAACATACTAGTAACCAAGTGGCTTAACAACACATTAACTGAAGCGGAATTAAAGCAATTTAAAACTACTGAAGATTATGATTTGTTAGTGCGTATTATGGATAGTAGTGCTAAGCTACAAGCTCCAGAATATGATGTTGCCGTTGCTTATCAAAAAATAATAGCTCAAAAAAACAAACCAAAATCTAAAAAGTGGTGGCAATATAGCGTTGCAGCATCTGTTGTTTTGCTAATTGGTTTTTTTGCGTATGCCAACCTTTTTTCAAACACAACATATACTAGTGATTTTGGAGAGCAATTAGTTTTTAATTTGCCTGACGGATCTAAAGTAACCCTAAACTCAAAATCAAGTATAAGTTTTAATAAGCAAGATTGGGATACAAATAGAACACTTAAATTAAAAGGAGAAGCTTTTTTTGATGTCCAAAAAGGGAAAACTTTTACAGTACAAACGCAACAAGGAAACGTAAGTGTTTTAGGAACAGAATTTATAGTAAAAGCAACACCAAGGTTTTTTAAAGTAGCCTGTTATGAAGGTAAAGTAAAAGTAGAAGATTTTATAGCAAACACTACGCAATTTTTAACACCAACTAAAGCATATCAACATATTGAAAAAGAAATTGTTGCATATCATTTTAAAGAAGTAACGCCACAATGGTTAAATAATACAACTGCTTTTAAAAGTGTGCCTTTAAAATATGTTTTTAAAAGTTTAGAAAAACAGTACAATATTAGTATTGAGTCTAATAATTATGATACCTCTATGTTGTTTACGGGTTCTTTCCCAAACAACAATAAAAATGTTGCATTACAAACCGTATTAAAGTCTGCAAATTTACAGTACAAAATTCAAGAAAATCGTGTAATTTTACAGGACTAATATGAAACGGTATGAAGCACCACCTATTTTGGTTTTTCGCTTTCTTTTTTTCACTTACCATATTTGCTCAAAAACAAACTGTATTTGAGCAAGAATTATTGGTAACAGTTTTACCTAATGTAGAAGCCTTTTATCAAGTCCATTTTTCATATACGGATGCTATTTTAAAAAATAAAAAAGTATCAATAGTATTGGATAAAATTATAACCATTCAAGACATTATACATACACTATCCGCTCAAACACAGTTAAAGTTTGAAGTAGTTGATGTGGGTAATGTTGTAATAACTACTTTTGTTTCTTCGGATAAAGTTATTGTATGTGGGCAATTATTTAGTCAAAATGATCCCGTAGCCAACGCTTCTTTACAAGTTGGTAATCAATTTTACACAAGTGATGATACTGGTTATTTTAAAATTAAAAACATACCCTATCAATCGGAAATTATAATTTATTCATTTGGTATAAAAAAATCAAGTATAAAAGCAGCGGAGTGTATTTTTCCTAATTGCAATATCATTGCTTTACAAGAAAGAAAAGAGCAATTGGATCAAGTGGTTATTGAAGATTATTTGACAGGAGGAATCTCAAAAAATGTAAAGCAAACAACCTTTAAAACTAAAAAATTAAAAGTATTACCAGGGTTAATAGAACCGGATGTTTTGGAAAGCATTAATCAATTACCAGGAGTAAGTAATATTTCTGAAACGGTAAATAGTATACATATACGTGGTGGTAATGCCGATCAAAATTTGGTGCTTTGGAATAATATAAAAACCTATAATAACTCACATTTATTTGGCACTATATCTACTTTTAACCCTTATGTTGTTGATGCTGTTCATTTTATTAATAAAGGTACCCCAGTGCAATATGGCGATAAAATTTCAAGTGTAATAGATGTTAAAAGTAATTATAAAACTGCAAAAAAAATAAAAGCAGGAGCAGGTTTTAATGGTTTACATGCCGATGTTTTTTTAGATATTCCCATACTTAAAAATAAATTTTCAGCTCAAGTTTCAGGTAGACGCTCTTATGCGGATGTTTTTAAAACACTAACCTTTAAAAATTATGAAAAACGAATATTTCAAAACACTACTGTTTTTGATAACCAATTGGAAATTAACCAATCTAAAAATACTTCTTGGTTTTATGATTATACGGTAAATACCGCTTGGAAACTCAATGCAAAAAACACCGTAAATTTCAACCATATATATACCCAAAATCATTTAAATTTTTCAGCGTTAAATAGCAATAAAAGTAATTTGTACATAGACGCTTTAGATACCCAAAACCAAGGATGTAATATAAGTTGGAAGAAAGAATGGACACCAAAAATGAGGCATCAAATAGAGGTGTATTATTCAAAATACAACTTAAATTATCTATTTACCAATCAATCCGATTCAGGGATATTATTTAATTTTAAAGAAAATGATTTACAAGATTTTGGACTGAACGCTAATTTTAAAAAAGATTTAACTACAGATAAACAACTTCATTTTGGTTACCAATATACCCGTAAAAACTTCAGTTATTCTTTATTAGAAAGTAACACTGTAAAAAATCAACAAGCAAATACAACAGTGCATGGTAATAGTGTTTTTGCAGCATATCAAGTAAATGTACCAAAAGAGCATTTATTTTCAATAGGCGTTAGAGCCAATAAATACAGTAGCTCTAAAAAGTTTTATGTAGAACCTCGTGTCATACTTCAAAAATTTGTAACCCCTGAGTTTAGTATTAATAGTACGTTGGAATACAAGAGTCAGTTTATAAGTCAAATAGAAGAATCAGTAATTAATAATGCCACTTTAGAAAACAATATTTGGGCAAATACCAATGCCGTTAATTTACCCATATTAACCAGTTATCAGTTTACTTTTGGAGGTAATTACACTAAAAATAATTGGATTATTGATGTTGAAGCCTATTTTAAAAAAATTAAAAACATAGCCTCATTGCAATTTGAATTTGATAACACAGCAGCAACATATAATATTGGTAACTCAAGTATTCAAGGGCTTGATTTTTTTATAAAAAAGCAGTTTAAAAACTATCATTCTTGGTTTTCATATACCTTAAATAGTACCAGTTATTTATTTAAAAAACTGAATAATAACAAGCGTTTTCCCAGTAATATAAATATTGATAATACTATAAAATGGAGTCATTTTTATAAGTATAAAAAACTACATTTTAGCTTGGGGTGGGTTTGGCACAATGGCAAACCCTATACTAAAATTAATAGTACTACGGATGGTTTGGGTGCAACTATTTATAGTTTTGAAAAATTAAACAGTAGTAAATTACCCGATTACCATAGGTTAGATTTCTCGGTATTGTATGATTTTCAACTCAAAAAAAATAGTGAAGTTAAATACCGTTTGGGGGTATCGGTTTTAAATGTATATAACAAGCATAATATTTTAAACAAAACCACTAAATTTAGTAACAACCAATTGTATAGCAATACCATTAATGCAACTCAAATTACACCAAACATTGTGTTTAGAGTGTTTTGGTAATGTGTTGGGAGTTCCCTTTTAGGTCGCGTTTTTGTTGTAATCTTTTTTATTCTTGCAAAATTTACAATTTTTATAAAGAGTTCATAATAATTTTTTTTAGACCCAAGACATAAGGTAGATATTGGGTAATTAGGCTATCGCCCCGCGATTAAAAAGGATTTCCACGCAACCGCTAACGTAAAAGTAATTAAACTAAATATTTTAATTACTCAAAAAAGTTTCTAAAATTGGTTTCGCTTTTGCAATATCCTTTTCTTTAATTTTAAGCACTACTGCATTTAATGAGCCACCTCCAAAACCAGCTATATTGCCTGAATTAAAGTTATTTTGTATAATTACCGAAATACCATCAGCTGCTAAATAACTTTTTAAGCCTGTTACTAAAATTTCTGATGCCGTATAAAATGTTACATATTCGTTTGTGTTTTCCATAAATTTAAAATGTGTTAAAAATTTTGTTTACCTTTTTAAGGAGTACGTATAATAAAGGTATTGAAATTAATATGGCTATATATAACATATTGAGGTGACTCTTTTAATGTATTATTATATAGGGTATAATGAATTTTCCTGCTATTTTTAGTTAGAAATTTGGTTCATTTTATACTTTTTAAATAAAAATGTAAAAAGTATAATTAAAAGAACTATAACAGGTATTGTATAAATTAATAATTTAAATGGCACAATATCATTTATTTTAAAATAGATGCGATTATAATGTCTATCACTATTTGCTAAATAAACAAACATATTGTTAATAATGTATAAAGTACTCGTTGCTATTACTACATAAGGTGTGATTTGTCCAATTACAATGATTGAATTTTTTATAGATGTTTTGAAAACAAACTCAAACAATGATATTTTTCTTTTTTTATAAAAAATAAAATTTAAATATTCTTTAAAATTTATAGCCTTAATTTTAAAAATAACGTTCCTTTTTTCGGAATATAAATATAATAAAACCATTAAAATGGCGAAAACCATTTCCATCGCATAGAAAATAGTAAAACTATTTATATTAAAGAATTTAACTAATAAATTTGCTTCATTTTCTAACCCTTTTTGGTTTAATAAAGCAAAATGAGTACTGATTATATCAGAAACCCTGAAAATTAGTATTAATAATACTAATAAAATGACTTTTATATTCATACTTTATTTAATTATGGGCAACAGCTTGAATCACAGCCACAACCACATCCTTGATAAGGATCTACAAATACTTCAGCAGATTCATATACCGCACAACTCCCAAGTAATAATGCCGCTGCAATAGCCAATGCTATAATGATAAACCCACCATCTACATTCGTCATTTCTTTAGTATTCATTTATTGAACACCATAATTTTTTAAATTTTTCATTTTAAAAAGTTTTAAAGTTAATTTATTTTATGGTTTTAGCAAATTTTTTTTGCTAAAACGGTATCAAAAATGTAGTTACGTCTAGCTAAATATTACGTCTAATATTTTTTTTGATATTGCAAAAGTAAAGTAGCAGGTATTCTAAATCAATTTTCATAAAATTTGTAACTTTAACCCAAAGTTATAGCATTATGAAAATACTCCACATTGATAAAAACCATCCATTATTAATAA
>CAZSQD010000027.1:0-15749 GCA_964608925.1 uncultured Kordia sp. | reverse complement strand
TCCGGGTTGATTGTTACTGCGGGGCCACCACCAATCACGATTGGAAACTCCCTAAAAATAAGTTTAAATATAATGCTATTTTAAACGAAGGAATTAATAATACTACGCTTTCAAAATCGTTAGAAAAATTTAAACCCAAGCATCCAATTTATCAGCAATTAAAAAACACATTGCCTAAATACAAAGCCTTAATAAACACCGATTCTTTACGTACTATAATTACACACGGCAACAAAATTAGACCCCATAAAAGTGATACACGCATTTTGCAAATTAGAAAAAGATTACAAGAGTTAGGGATTACTACGGATACCATTAATAGCAACTCCATAATTTTAGATTCGCTATTACAAAAAGACTTAAAACTCTTTCAAAAAAATAAAAATTTAGCAACAGATGCCGTTGTAGGAAAAGGAACTATCACCGAACTCAATAAATGTTATCAAGATAATTACAATAGCATTTTAGCCAATTTAGAGCGTTGGAAATGGTATCCAAGAAATTTTGGGGAAGACCATATACTTGTAAATATACCTAATTACCAATTGCAATACAACACCAAAAAAGATACTACACACTATACCGTTGTAGTTGGTAAAACAAAAAGAAAAACCCCCGTTTTTAATGCCGATATAAAATATTTAGTATTCAACCCAAAATGGCATGTACCACCAACTATAAAAAATGAAGATATTATACCTGCAGCCATCAAAAATCCAAGTTCTATAACTCG
Organism: uncultured Kordia sp.; assembly: GCA_964608925.1. Lineage (GTDB taxonomy): Bacteria > Bacteroidota > Bacteroidia > Flavobacteriales > Flavobacteriaceae. Next base: position 15,016 of record CAZSQD010000027.1, on the reverse strand, counting down.
TAAACGCATTACTATTTACAACAAAGAAGGTAAACGAATGCACCCAGACTCTATACAATGGAATTCTACTGCACCAGCAACATACCATTACGTACAAAGTGCTGGACGAAACAACGCGTTAGGGTTGGTGAAAATAATATTCCCTAATAAATACGCTGTTTTTTTACATGACACCAATCACCGTAATTTATTTGTTAAAAATTATAGAGCACGAAGTTCTGGTTGTGTACGCGTAGAAAATCCGTTTAAATTAGCCGCTGAAATATTACATTGGACACCAAAAAAAGTAGATAGTATTATTAAAGAACGAAATACCAAACGTATTTACATCCAACAAAAAACAACCGTTTATATGTTATATTGGAATGTTCTTTTTAATACAGAAGATGATTTGCCTAAATTTATCCATGATGTATATGATTTTGATAAGAAATTAATTGAAAAACTAACTCAATAGAGTCCATAAAAAAACCCACATAAATAATGCAGGTTTTTTTGGGATTGTAAATTATTTGGGGTGTAATCTTCAACGCAATGAATGCGCTATATATTTTCAATTAATCTCCCGATAATTATCGGGATGGGCTATCGCCCCGCGATTAATTTTGATTTTAATTGGTAGTTTTTATTTGGATGATAAATAAACAAACATGACTTTCCTTTTATTGTATTAATTACTTGAGCACTAATTTCCGTTGGAAGAGACGGACAACCTAAAGATCTTCCTAAACGACCATGCTTTTTAATAAAACTAGGGTTCGCATACTTTGCACCATGCATCACCACATATCTATTTCTTGCATTACTATTAATACCACGCTCTTGACCGTCTAAAAATAATGACAATCCGTTTTTACCATAATACGTTTCATTTGGTATGTAAAAACCTAATGAGCTTTTAAATGAGTTACTGGTATTTGAAAATTGTGTTGCAAATTCACCTCCAGTATTCCTACCATGAGCAACAACGGTATTAAACAACACCGTTTGTGTAGTCATATCCAAAACCCACATTCTTTTTTGAGTAGATGATAAGCTAAAATCGATAATAGTTAAGGTTTTGTTTTTTATTTTTCCTTCTGATAGTAATTTATAATATCCTTTAACGGCAAAAGTAAAACTTGTCAATTGGGGTATTGAAGTGTTTTTTACTGCAAAGGATTCATATAAACTTATAATAGCAGCATCCTCATCTAAACTTTCAACTAAAGAATTTGGGGTAATTATTTTTATTGATGCTGCTATTGTTTGGTTAACCGAAAATAATGTAATACATAATGCATAAAGTGCTATTTTTTGTAAGTAATTCATATTTAGGGTTATGAGTTTTTAATTTTCAACAGGACAAATATATCATTTTAATAACAATAACCAAATTATTTTGAGAAAAAATTAGTATTTCATCGAAAATAGCGTGCACTTTATCGGTAAACAAGACGTTTTATCAATATATTGCGATATTCACAAAAACAAAGGAGAATACACAAAAACAACAAACAAAAGCATTTATTTGTACCTTTACAAAATCTTGGAAACCAACTTTAAAAAAACACAATATGAATAAAAAAACAATTCTTTTAATATTAGACGGTTGGGGAATCCCTGAAAATAAAGAAGCATCAGCAATTTATCACGCTAAAACTCCTTTTATAGACAGTCTGTATAAAAATTACCCCAATGCAACTTTGTTAACTCATGGTATGAATGTAGGTTTACCAGAAGGGCAAATGGGAAATAGTGAAGTAGGGCACATGAATTTAGGTGCCGGTAGAATTGTATATCAAGATTTTGCTCGTATTAATATAGCCGTAAAAAAAAATACCTTAAAAGATGAACCGCAATTAGTGAAAGCGTTTCAATACGCAAAGGACAATAATAAAGACGTTCATTTTTTAGGCTTAACATCTAATGGCGGGGTACATTCGCACATTAATCATTTAAAAGGTTTGGTTACTGCTGCTAATAACTTCGGATTAAAAGACACTTATATTCATGCTTTTACCGATGGTAGAGATGTAGATCCAAAATCAGGAATTAACCTATTAACTGATTTACAAAATTTTTTAAAAGACACTCCAACAAAACTAGCAACCGTAATTGGACGTTATTTTGCTATGGATAGAGATAACCGTTGGGAACGTGTTGCTAAAGCATACCATCTATTAGTAAATGCAGAAGGTGAAAAAACAAATAATATTTTAGATACAATACGTAAAAGTTACACCAATGGCATTACTGATGAATTTATTGAACCTATTGTAGTTACTCAAAACAACCAACCTATTGCTCAAATTAAAGAAGGTGATGTGGTTCTCTTTTTTAATTTCCGTACGGATAGAGGTAGAGAACTCACAAGAGCCTTAAGTCAAGAAGACTTTCATGAGCAAAACATGCATAAATTAAACTTGAATTTTACTACCATGACTAATTATGACGATTCCTTTATTGGAATCAATGTCATTTTTAATAAAGACAACTTAAAAGATACTTTAGGCGAAGTGTTATCTGCTCATGGAAAACACCAAATACGTATTGCCGAAACTGAAAAATACCCGCATGTAACTTTCTTTTTTAACGGCGGTAGAGAAACTCCTTTTGAAAACGAAGAACGCATTTTATGCCCTTCACCAAAAGTAGCTACCTATGATTTGAAACCAGAAATGAGTTCTGGAGAAATCACAGCCGCAATTGTACCTGAAATTAATAAACAAAAAGCCGATTTTATTTGCTTAAATTTTGCAAACCCAGACATGGTAGGGCATACAGGTAGCATGGAAGCCGCTATAGAATCATGCGAAGCAACTGATATTAGCACAAAAAAAGTAATTAATGCTGCGCTTGCAAATGGATACACCACTATTGTAATTGCCGATCATGGTAATTGTGAGAAAATGGTAAATGAAGATGGCAGTCCAAATACAGCACATACCACAAACCCAGTACCACTAATTATTGTAGACAAGGATATTAAAGATGTTAAAGATGGTATTTTAGGCGACATTGCTCCTACCATTTTAGATTTATTAGGTGTCCCAAAACCTAAAACAATGACACAACACTCATTACTCACAAAGTAACTTAGATTTGTTTGTATTAAATTAGTTTCCCGAGGTACTAAACAAATCATTGGATTACGTACAATTTTTAATTCTCGATTTTGACTTTCAGAATCGGGAATATTTTTTCATGCACATTTCACTTAAAAAATGTATGTTTGTAACATGTTAGATACAAAAATTATAGCAGTTGATTTTGATGGCACTATTGTAGAAGATGCCTATCCTGAAATTGGTAAACCACAATTATTTGCTTTTGAAACCTTAAAACGGTTACAAAATGACGGACATCGTTTAATACTTTGGACCTATAGGTGTGGCACTAAATTAGATGAAGCAGTCGCTTTTTGTAAAGAAAAAGGTATTAAATTTTATGCTGTAAACAATAGTTTTCCTAACGAAACATACAACTCAAAAGACAGTAGAAAAATAGGTGCTGATATTTTTATTGACGATAGAAATATAGGCGGATTTATTGGCTGGGGAAACATTTACCAACAATTAACAAATGAAGAAGCTCCTAACTTAAAAGGAACTAAAAAAGGTTTTTTTGCTTCCTTATTTTTTTTAAACAAGTAATTTTTTTTTGAAGCTCTTCTTCCAATAAAACTACCCTATATTATCAAAAAAAGTTTTAGCAATAGCCTCTCTATGGTTAGGATGTGCTATTTTAACTAGCTCACTAACACGTTGCTTAATTGTTTTTCCATATAAATTAGCAACACCATATTCCGTTACTACGTAATGCATATGTGCTCGAGTAGTAACTACCCCTGCTCCTTTATTTAAAAAGGGCACAATTCTACTTACCCCTTTGTTTGTTTGTGAGGGCAATGCAATAATTGCTTTCCCTCCCTCACTTAATGATGCACCTCGCATATAATCCATTTGCCCTCCCACACCAGAGTACATATGTGTCCCTATAGAATCAGCACAAACCTGCCCTGTTACATCAATTTCTATTGCGGAGTTAATAGCTACCATTTTGGGATTTTGTTTAATTATGGATACATCGTTTACAAAATCAGAAGCTTTCATTTCTATAAATGGATTATCATCTACATAATCATATAACCGCTGACTGCCCATTAAAAAAGTTGCCATTGCTCGTCCTGGATTTACGCCTTTATTATTTCCATTAATAACATCTTTTAAAATTAAATCAATCACTCCGTCAGAAAACATTTCAGTATGCAATCCTAAATTTTTATGATTCCCTAAACGAGATAATACTGCATTAGGTATGTTTCCTATTCCCATTTGTAACGTAGATCCATCTTCAATCATTTCAGCAATATAATCGCCTATTTTAATCTCTATAGCATTAGGTTCTGGAAAAATATGGGTAAATATAGGCGTATTATGCTCTACAAAAATATCTAATTCAGATATATGAATAATTCCATCTCCATGCGTTCTTGGCATATAACTATTAATTTGAGCAATAACTGTTTTTGCATTATCAATAGCAGCCAAGGTTGCCTCTATAGAAACACCTAATGAGCAATACCCATGTCTATCAGGTGGAGAAACTTGTATTAACGCTACATCTAAAGCAATCGTGTTTCGCTTAAATAAAATAGGTAATTCACTTAAAAAAACAGGTGTATAAGAACCGTTTCCTGCTTTAATAGTATGACGTACATTTTTACCAATAAAAAATGAGTTTACATGAAAGCTATTGCTATATTTTGGATTAGCATATGGCGCTTCACCTTCTGTATGTAAATGACAGACCTCAACATTTTTTAATTCAGCATGCCTATCAGACATGGCATTAATTAAAATTTGTGGCGTTGCTGCCGCTGCTTGCACATAAACTCTATCGTTACTTTTTATTACTTTTACCGCTTCTGCTGCACTTACTGATTGATACATAGTTGTCATTTTACACCACAAAATTACAGCTTTACGACTACTAAAAACCTAACATATATCAGTTTTTAACACTTTTTTAAAAAAATACAAGTAGGTTTATCAATATTAAAATTAGTAACTTTGCGTTCTAATTTTTTTTTTTAAAATGATCAAACTAAAATCACCCGAAGAAATAGAATTAATGCGTTTAAGTGCATTAGTAGTATCTAAAACATTAGGTGTAATTGCTGCCGAAATAAAACCAGGAGTTACTACTTTACATTTAGATAAAATTGCGGAAGAACATATTAGAGACCTGGGTGCTATACCTGGTTTTTTAGGATTATATGATTTCCCTAACACCTTATGTATTTCTCCAAACGCACAAGTAGTACACGGCATACCTAATGATACACCATTGGAAAATGGCGATATTTTATCGGTAGATTGTGGCTCCATATTAAATGGGTATTATGGTGATCACGCCTATACTTTTGAGGTAGGGGAAATTGACCCTGAAACCAAAAAATTACTAGACGTAACCAAAGAAAGTTTATACGTAGGTATCCGCGAATTTAAAGCAGGTAATCGCGTAGGTGATGTTGGTTATGCTATACAAAAATACTGTGAAAATCATGGTTATGGTGTAGTACGTGAATTAGTAGGTCATGGTTTAGGTAAAACAATGCATGAAGACCCACAAATGCCCAACTACGGAAAACGTGGTAGAGGTAAAAAATTTAAAGAAGGGTTGGTGGTTGCTATTGAACCGATGATTAATTTAGGGACTCATAAAATACAGCAACTACGTGATGGATGGACTATTTTAACAGAAGACAGACAACCTTCTGCACATTTTGAACATGATGTAGCTATTGTAGATGGTAAACCTCAACTATTAAGTACGTTTGATTATATTTATGAAGCGTTGGGCATTACGAGTAATGAGGAAGACGAATTTAGAAGACACTAATTTCACGAATTTTCACGAATAGTGAGCTGATTACTCATTGTATGAAAAACTAAAAACAAATTTCAGGAATTTTACATCTACAAATTATGAGTTAACCGCTCATTATTTAAATAAACTACCTTATGAACACCAATTTACTATACAAAGAAGAATCTTATCAGGTTATTGGTGCTTGTATGAATGTGCATCGTGAATTAGGAAATGGTTTTAGCGAAATTATTTATGGTGATGCTTTAGAAATTGAGTTTAAAAAACAAAATATCAAATATACCAGAGAAGAAAAATTTAGTATTGCTTACCAAAATGTAATTTTACCTCATTATTATATTGCTGATTTTGTAATAAACAATACCATAATTTTAGAAATTAAAGCCATTGAAGCTTTAAACAGCAAACACATTAAACAAACTTTAAACTATTTAGCTGCTTCAAAATTAAGATTAGGTTTACTTGTTAATTTTGGAGAAAATAGTTTAACCTCAAAACGTGTTATTTTATAATTTAAATTCGCGTCAACAATAAAGTATTAATTCGTGTAAATTAGTGAAATTAGTGTCCATTTTTAAAAAAATATTAAACATAGTACCTCGCCCACTTTTAATAAAGTTGAGCTACCTAGCACGCCCATTTATTGCGTTCTATTTAAAAGGCAACACCTATACCGACCCTATTGATGGCAAAAGTTTCCGTAAATTTTTACCCTATGGTTATGAAACCCAACGTCCAAATGTACTATCCCCTTCTACCCTATCTTTAGAGCGTCACCGACTGTTATGGTTATACTTACAAAACGAAACCGATTTTTTCACCGCACCCAAAAAAGTATTACATTTTGCTCCTGAACAATGTTTTTTAAAACGTTTTAAAGCCTTACAAAACTTAGACTATACTACTACCGATTTATTATCTCCCCTTGCAGATGTAAAAGCTGATATTTGCAACCTTCCTTTTAAAGATGATAGTTATGATGTTATTTTATGCAACCATGTTTTAGAACACATTCCTGATGATACAAAGGCAATGCAAGAAATTTTTAGAGTGCTTAAAAAAGGTGGTTGGGCAATTTTACAAATACCACAAGACCTCAACCGAGCAACTACTTTTGAAGATGATAGCATTACCAACCGCAAAGAGCGTGCTCAAATTTTCGGGCAATATGACCATGTACGCATTTATGGCCGTGATTATTTTGATAAATTAAGAAGCATTGGTTTTACCGTTGAAGAAGTTGATTACACTGCTACATTACCTAATAGTGATATTATAAAATATTGTTTGGCAAAAGGAGAAGTAATACCTGTTGTTAGAAAGTAATATTACATTAAAACAACTTTTCCCCAATACCTTTCCAACGTAAGTCTCTAATAAAAGTGCCTTCTTTAATAGTAACCAAATAGGGTGTTTTATTTTTTTTCGCTTTAAAATATCCTTTTATATAATCAAAAAACAACAAGGGTTTCTTTTTTAATATTGCCAATTTTAAGCTGGCAATAGTGGTTAGCACAAAACCATAGCGGAGTTTATAAAAGGCTTCTCCTTGCTTGTAACGTGCCGCTTTATTATAGGTTTTACCTGTAGGCTTTAGGTGTTTTAATTGTAACGTCTCGTCTGTTTTAATTTTCCAATTGTGGTATTGTGCCAACAACTCGTCTACCGTGTCCCAACCCATTGCAATTTTTAGTTTTCCAATATCATAAAAACATTGTTTCCGGTACGCTTTAAAAGCACCTCGAATATGATCTTTATTAGTGAGGTTTTCTAAAACCCATTTTCCATTTTTTTCTATGTAAGCAAAACCACCTACCATTCCTATTTTTTCATCGGAATTAAAATGTTGGGTTAGGGTTTTTAAATAGTGATTGGGTAAAATAATATCAGCATCTAATTTTAGTATTACATCATAATCATCATTTAAAGTTTCATACCCTTTATAAAAGGCTTGTATTACTTTACTACCTGGTAAATGCTGTGTAGATGATGTTGTTTGTACTAAGCTTATAAAGGAGTACTTATTTACAAAACCTTGTATTATTTGTGATGTGGCATCAGTTGAGTTATCATCAACTACCACCACTTTTTGAGGTAATTGTGTTTGTGAAACAATACTTTGTAAGGTCTTTTTAATAAAAGAAGCTTCGTTATGTGCGGGTATGACAATGTAGTATTTCATAATTGGTTTCAAAGATAGCGTATATCTATTTTAGTCACTTACTCCATTTGATTATTTTTTGTTTTAATACAAAAAGACCTCACAGGTTTTAAAAACCTGTGAGGCCTAATACCTATTTAACAATCTAATGTCGCAATGAAATCATTTAATTCATTTATGCGGCATTAAAAAATTAAATTGGTATACTATCAATTTACCGATAATTAAAATTACTAATCTCCAATCACTCTCTCCGCATATACTAAATAATAGCGTGGTGTAAATAAGCGTAATAAGGGTCGGAATCCTATTTTTTTTACGGGATGTGTAAATTTTTCTTTGGCTATAATTTTCCATCCTGCTTTTTCTAAAAGCCAATCAAATTGCCAATCTTCAAATTCATGGTAATGTCTATCCCATTTGTCGGTTTTACTTTTATAGGCGGAAGAAAACCATAGTATTAAGGGTACTGAGGTTACTAATTTATCACCTTTTAGCTCTTTTAATGCGTTAAGTGGCGCTAAAAAATGCTCAAATATTTCAAATGCGGTGGTTACGGTATATACTGAGCTTTGTAATGTTGAAAAGTCAACATCCAAATCTTCTCCCTTGGTATTTTGCACTTGAAAACCTCTTGCTTGCATCATTTCAGAAAACGGATTGGGTACTCCTAAATCTAATATTTTTTCGTCTTTAGTAATGTGTTTTTCTAAAAATTCAAGGGTATGCTTAAAACGTTTGTTCGGAAAATTAGCTTCGTACATAGTTTAATATTGGTATACAATAGCGTTTATGTTCATCCCTGCTCCTACGCTGGCAAACATAACTACATCTCCTTTTTCAATTTTATGATTTTCTAACACTCCACGTTTTACTAAATCAAAAACAGTTGGCACTGTTGCTACGGAGCTATTACCTAATTTATTTATAGTCATTGGCATAATGCCATTTGGCACTTCTAAATCATATAATTTATAAAAACGCTCTAAAATAGCTTCGTCCATTTTTTCATTAGCTTGATGTATGAATACCTTTTTTAAATCTTTGATATCTACTCCACTTTTACCTAAACATGATTTCATAGCTTCTGGCACTCTTATTAATGCAAATTCGTAAATTTTACGTCCTTTCATTTTAATATATCGTGTACCATCCGTTACCTCTTTATTAAAGGAACAACCAAAGTTAATAAAATCTGACTCTTCAAATGTATAACTTGCGCTTTCATGTGCTAAAACCCCTACTTCATCTGATTTTTCTAATACTACTGCTCCTGCACCATCAGCATAAATCATAGAATCTCTATCATGCGGATCTGTTACTCTTGATAAGGTTTCTGCTCCAATTACCAAACATTTTTTTGCGATACCAGCTTTAATAAATGCTTGTGCGTGTATAGTGGCTTCTACCCAACCTGGGCAACCAAAAAGCATATCATACGCTACACATTTTGGGTTTTCAATTCGCAATTTATGTTTTATACGTGATGCTATACTAGGTACAGTATCAGACTGTATATTATTGTGCTTTACATCACCATAATTACTGGCTACTATAATATAATCTAATGTTTCTGGATCAATACCTGCATCTTCAATTGCTTTTTGAGCTGCAAAATAACCTAAATCAGAAGTAGTTTGATTTTCCGCTGCATAACAACGCTCTTCAATACCCGTAATGGCTACAAATTTTTTGATAATGATAGCATTGTTTTGTTTAAAAACAGTACCGTCTTCATTAAAAAACTGATGCGCACCAAAAGCTGAATTTGGTATTTTTTTAGTAGGCACATAACTACCTACTCCAGTTATTTTTACATTCATTCTAATCTTCTTTTTAGCTTTATACACTAATTTAATTTGCTAATTTAAGTATTTATTCATTAGTATTAAATAGCATTGTTTAATAATATGTATTAAAACCTAATAAATTAAGAATTTCTAGTTTTTTTTTAAAACTTATATCTAAATTTTTAATACTATTACGGCATTTATTCTCTAAAAAAATAACAATACTACTTCTTATTTGCTTCGTCTTCTTTTTTAGGAGAAAGTTTATATATTAAATACCCAAAACCAATTACAAAATGTAAGATAATAACCGCAATAACAATGTAAGATGTGGTGCTCATAAATTTTATTTTTACACAAATTTAAAACTTTTAGAAGTAACATTATGTAATATTTATTACACTATTCCTTTTTTTAAAAACCAAAACCCTTTTGCTGCTAAAAAATAACATCAAAAGGGTTTATACCAATTTAAACTAGACTAATATCTACTTTTTATCTCCCATCATTAACAATTCATTACAAACAATTTCTGTCATATAACGCTTGTTACCCTCTTTATCATCCCAACTACGAGTGGTTAACTTCCCCTCTACAGCAACTTCTTGCCCTTTATTTAAATACTGTTCAATAATTTGTGCGGTTTTTCCCCATGCTACAATGTTGTGCCATTGGGTATCGGTCACTTTTTCTCCTTTTGCATTTTTATAATGCTCGTTAGTTGCCATGGTAAATTTGGCTAACATTTTACCGCTTTCAAGATTAATGATTTCTGGTTGTGTACCTAAATTTCCAATCAACTGTACTTTGTTTCTTAATGTGCTCATAATAATTTTATTTAATGTTAAACAGTGTGCCAAATGTGTGTTACGATTATTGATTTAAAAATTGAATTATTTTTTTCTTATTTGAAGTTTTAAAATTTTAACATAGTATTATTATGAAATAATTTTCAAACAAAGAAGAAGATAAAAAGAAACGGTTTTTATTAATCATCTTAATGCATATTTGGCATGTATACTATCGAGTTCTGATGTTTCGACACTGCAAAGATGAGATGGGTTCCTAATTTTAATCGGTATTTACATACTTACTGTCGATTGTAAGTATTTGTAACCGTTTGTACGTGGATTTTTTGTATATTGTACGCATGATTGTACGCATTTATATATTTGCCTTATTTTTAAGTTTTCAAACGGTTGCTCAAAATTTTTATAGTGATTTAAGTAATTGCGCTATAGAACTTACCCTAGAAAACGTAATATACGACCCTAGTTATTTTTCAATTGATTATCCAAATGGTGACGTTCCAAATGGAAAAGGCGTTTGTACAGATGTTATCATTAGAGCTTACCGAAAAATGGGGATTGACCTACAAAAAGAGGTACACATTGATATGAAAGCAAACTTTAGCAGCTATCCGAAATTATGGAATTTAAAACGTACCGACACTAATATTGATCATAGACGTGTACCCAATTTAATGCGCTTTTTTAAACGAAATAAAGCAGCACTTCCTATTACTCAAAATCCAAAAAATTATTTACCAGGTGATATTATTGCTTGGAATTTAGGCGGAGCCATTACTCACATAGGTATTCTTATTAATAAAAAATCAATAGACGGAAAACGAAATTTAATAGTCCATAATATTGGTAGCGGACAAGTAATAGAAGATGTATTATTTCAATATAAAATAATAGGTCATTATCAATATAAAAAATAATATGAAATTTCACATAGAAACCAAACGGCTTATTTTAAGAGATATACAACTCATTGATATTGATGGCATGTTTACATTAGATGCGGATCCTAAAGTACATTTGTATTTAGGTAATAGTCCTATTACTAAAAAGGAAGAAGCTTTAAAAAACATCAACTATATTCAACAACAATATAAAGCACACCAAATTGGCAGATGGGCGGTTATTAAAAAAGCATCTGGTGATTTTATAGGTTGGTCTGGGTTAAAATTAAATACCGAAGAAAAACTTAACAATCAAATTAATTTTTATGATGTTGGCTACCGTTTTATTCCTAAATATTGGGGTAAAGGTTATGCTACCGAAACTGCAATTGCAAGTTTAACGTACGGTTTTAACACCATGAAATTGCAAACCATTACAGGTATTGCTGACGCTAACAATATTGCTTCTAATAAAGTTTTACAAAAAATAGGCTTGCAACATATTAATGCCTTTTATTATAAAGACGATACACTTTGTAACTGGCACGAACTAAAAAAATAAATTATGAAAAACTGCCAAGAATGTAATGAACCCATAAAAGGGCGTGCTGATAAAAAGTTTTGTGATGATAGTTGTAGGAACGAGTTCAATAACCGAATGAACAAGGATTCTAAAAACTTAATACGCAACACCAATAATAGATTGCGTAAAAATTACCGAATTTTAGAAGCACTCAACCCTGACGATAAACGTAAAATTAGCAGAAGTAAACTCATTGAAAAAGGTTTCGACTTTAACTACTTCACCTCTATTTACACCACAAAAGTAGGCACGGTTTATTACTTTGTCTATAACCAAGGTTATTTACCCTTAGAACATGAATATTACGCTTTAGTGAAACGAAAGGAGTAGCGTTTTTAAATATTTCAATCTTTTAATTTTCAATCTTTTAATACCTCCTTATGTTTAAAAAACTGCTCGCCACACTCATTATCTGTTTAGCTATATTTTCTAGTATTCATTTACAAATGCCTGAAAATAATTTTATAGATAACCCCACTGAAACTCAATTTTCAAATAAAAAAGCACACCAACACGTGCAACAATTGGCAAAAAAACCACATGCAATGGCAACCATAGCTCATGAGTATGCAATGCAATATTGTATTGATGAATTGGAAAAAATGGGCATTGAAGTACATACACAAGAAGGTAATAGCTTTAGCAATTGGGGAACTTTTGCAAAAGTAAAAAATGTAGTTGCACGCATAAAAGGAACTGAAAAAGGTAAAGCTTTATTAATTATGAGCCATTATGATAGCGCAGGAAGCACCAGCTATGGAGCAAGTGATGCCGCAAGTGGTGTTGCCGTAATTTTAGAAGGAATTAGAAGTTTTTTAGCCAGCAACACTACACATAAAAACGACATTATCATTTTAATTTCTGACGGAGAAGAAATAGGTTTAAATGGCGCAAATTTATTTGTAGACAAACATCCTTGGATAAAAGATATTGGGTTTGTTTTAAACTTTGAAGCACGTGGCACTGGAGGTCCTTCATTTACATTAGCAGAAACCAACAAAGGAAACGCTAAATTAATACATCAATTTATTAAGGCAAAACCACAATTTCCTGTAGCCAACTCTTTAGCCTATAGCATTTACAAAAAAATGCCTAACGGTACTGATTTAACCGTTTTCAAGGAAACGGCTAACATTCAAGGATTCAATTTTGCTTTTATTGATGATCATTTTGATTACCATTCCGCCTTGGACATTCCTGACCGATTGGACAACAACACCCTATCACATCAAGCAAGCTATTTAATGCCACTACTTACTTATTTTAGCAACATTAATTTAAATAATTTAACCACTACTGAAGATGTAGTATATTTTAACTCGCCATTAGGCATGCACAGTTACCCATACACCTATATTTTACCATTAACAATTATTGCACTTCTATTTTTTATACTCGTTTTTTACTACGGAAAAAAGCAAGACAAACTCAATAACAAAGAAATAGGCAAAGGTTTTATTGCCTTTTTATCAGCATTAATTATAAACGGAATTATTGGTTTTTTAGGTTGGAAATTGATTTTAAAAACATACCCACATTACCAAGAAATTTTACAAGGATTCCCATATAATGGTCATTTATATATTTTATTTTTCACACTATTGGCAGTTTCCGTCAGTTTTTATATTTACAAAAAAGTATATACCAAAAGTAACACTAAAGAGTTGTTGGTTGCTCCTATTTTTATTTGGGTACTACTTAATTTTTTAATCACATTTTATTTAAAAGGTGCCAGTTTTTTTATTATTCCTGTATTTTTTGCAATTGGATTATGGTTTTTTTCCATAAAAAAAGAAAAACCAAGTATTTTAGCAACCACCCTACTCTGCTTACCTGCCATTTTTATTTTAGCCCCTTTTATACTCCAATTTCCTATTGCATTAGGTTTAAAAGTTGTAGTTTCAAGTACCGTTTTAGTTACCCTTTTATTCGGCTTACTAATACCTGTTTTCGGACATATTAGACGAAAAAAAACATTGAGCAGACTGTTACTAATTGCTGCTATTGCAACTTTTATAACTGCACATTTTAAAAGTGAATTTTCTGCAGAAAACCCTAAACCAAACAGTTTGGTGTTTTTACAAGATAATACCTCCAATAAAAGTTATTGGATGAGCTATGATACCATTTTAGATAATTGGAACGCATCGTATTTCACGCAAGAAGTTTTAATAAAAGCTCCTCAATTAAATAGTAAATATCAATCAAAATTTAAACATATCTCAAAAGCAAAACCAATTAATTTAAAAGCAACTTCAGTAGTTATTTCTTTAGATACCGTTATCAATAACCAACGTAATATTCGGTTTTGCATAAAACCAAATAGGCTTTTAAATAGCATTATAATTCAGTCTAAAAACAAAAACAATTTTAATACATTTAGCATTAATGGAACTCCCATAAACTTAAAAAGCACCTCTAAATTTAATAAAAAAGGAAACCCACAAATTGCGCAATATTATATGGTAGATAATGAGCCTTTAGAAATTGATTTTACTATTAACAACAGTAATAAACCTCAGCTTGAATTTTATGAAATATCTCATGATTTATTAGAAAACACAAAGTTGCAAGCAGCAAATAGACCGCATGATAAAATACCGAAACCTTTTGTTATTAATAATGCTGTAATTACTAAACAACAAATAAATTTTGATGCAAAAAATTAGTATTTTAGGCTGTGGATGGTTGGGTTTACCGTTAGGTAAACAACTTACTAAAAACTTCAACGTATTAGGTAGTGTCAGAAAAAAAAGTGACTTAGTTGAATTAGAAAAACTGAATATTACTCCGTTTCTAATTCCATTTGAAAAAGAAAATAACAGCATAGATTCATTATTTTTAAATAGTGATGTATTGATTATTACCATACCTCCTAAAGCTGAAAATTTTGTAAAAACTATAAAAAACTTAATTTT
>CAZSQD010000026.1:0-15869 GCA_964608925.1 uncultured Kordia sp. | reverse complement strand
GCAAGTAAAACAAGTTTTTGATCCTAATAATATATTCAATCCAGGTAAAATAGTGAATCCCTATAAAATGGACGAAAATTTACGCTATGAAGTAGATAGACAAGAACCTCTAATAGAAACATTACTTGATTTTTCAGACAATAAAGGAATATTACGTGCAGTAGAAAAATGTAATGGTTCTGGTGATTGCCGTAAGGATGTAAATGCAGGAGGTGCAATGTGCCCCAGTTATAGAGCCACTAAAAATGAAAAAGATGTAACGCGTGCAAGAGCCAATGTTTTACGTGAATTTTTAACCAATTCTACTCAAAAAAATAAGTTTAATCATCAAGAAATAAAAGAATCATTATCCCTATGTTTGAGTTGTAAAGCATGTGTAAGTGAATGCCCAAGTAGTGTAGATATTTCCGCTTATAAAACCGAATTTTTATATCAATACCAAGAAGAAAATGGCTATTTGTTAAAAGATAAATTAGTGGCGTATAATACTAAAATTAATGAATTGATGATGCCTTTTTCTGGAATTGCTAATGCAATTTTTAGTAATAAAACCACAGCATCAGTTATCAAAAAAATTAGTGGGGTACATCCTAAACGTATTTTACCAAAATTAGCAAAACAAGCGTTTTCGAAACAATATGAAAAAGTAACACTAAAAAAACCAATTAAAAAGGTGTATTTGTTTGTGGATGAATTTTGTAATTACCAAGATATAACCGTAGCAAAAGCGAGTGTTGAGTTGCTTACTTGTTTAAATTATCAAGTTGAGGTAATTACCCATTTAGAGTCTGCCAGAACCTATTTGTCTAAAGGATTTTTAAAACAAGCACAGCAAATAGCCAATAAAAATGTAGCGTATTTAAAAGATAGAATAGATAATAAAACTCCGTTATTAGGTATAGAACCTTCTGCAATTTTAAGTTTTAGGGATGAATATAAGCGTTTGGTAAGTGATAAAAATGCCATTCAAAATATTGCAGCAAATACCTTTTTGATAGAAGAATTTTTATCCGCAGAAATAAAAAAGAATAATATTAAATCATCTCAGTTTTCTACAGATAAAAAAACCATAAAAATCCATAACCATTGTCACCAAAAGGCATTGAGCAATCAAAAAGTAACTTTTGATATATTGAACTTGCCTAAAAATTATAAACCTACTATTATTCCATCAGGGTGTTGTGGTATGGCGGGTAGTTTTGGTTATGAAAAAGATAAATATGCGGTGAGTATGCAAATAGGTGAGCAAACGTTGTTTCCTGCCATCCGTAAAGCAAAACAAGAAGTTATTATTGCTGCAAATGGTACTAGTTGTAGGCATCAAATAAAAGATGGTACACAACGTATTGCATACCATCCTATAGAAATTTTGTTAAAAGCGTTGCTTTAACTTTTGAGCCATCGCTCCGCGATTAATTAATTAAATACGTATCAATTTTTTGATTAGAAGGCGCATTAATATTTTGCGGAATACCTAATTGTGTAGCTACAGTGGCACTTAGGTTAATGTTAAAATTATTATCAGACTGTATTAAACCAATATCATTCGCATAATAATTTTCTACGACATTAATATCTTGCATTGGAGCAACATTTACCGTTACAGGAAATCCTTGAACAGTAATTTGTGCATCTATTTTAGCACTTATAATTAAGTTGGCTTTTAGTACTTGATTAAAAGTAACACCCGTAACATCCATAGTAGCAAAACTTTCTTTTTGTATGGTTTTAACAGTATAATCAATAGTCAAAACTACACTTTGTCCGTTTATAGTTACAGGATCCGTAATGGTACCAGATGTTGAGTATAGCTGAGTATTAACGGTAGCATTTTCGTCAACTAAAATAGCATCATCAATAGCTATTGTATGTGCTGACCCTCCAAGAGCAGATAAATTAAAGTCTAAGTTTCCTTTAGCATATAGTTTTCCATTAGCAGTCCGTAATGTATTTTGTGCTAAAAAAGTAGTCATAAATCCTGTACTGGTAGCACTTGCATCTAAATCCATATAATCAAAAGCACCAATAGTGGTAGCCGATACTACATATAAGGAATCTCTACCTTGTGTAACCGTACTTGTTTGTGGGTCAGTAGTTTCGGTATCATACGTCCAATAATCGCCAATAGTAAGTGGCATATATATTGGAGGAGTATAAAAAGTAGTATCATCCGTATCATTGTTGTTACTCACATAACCTGTAGGTTGGTTACAATCCGATTGTGAAACATTAGGGTTTCCTAAACCATCACCATCTAAATCTTGATACCACATTGTTGGAGTACAACCATTGCCAGAAGTGTCATCATCTCCAGAGCAAGCTCCTAAAAAAATAGCAACAGATGCAAATAATAAGAGTGTAATTTTTTTTGAGTAAATTTTCATAAGTAATATATATATTAATTTTGAATGACCAATATACTATTTTTTTCTGAAACCTCTTTTTTATCGTAAACCATAATAATTTTACTACATTTGTTTAAAACAAAAAACAATGGCAGGTAATACATTTGGTAAACGATTTCAACTCACCACTTTTGGCGAATCTCATGGTGCTGCAATTGGTGGCATTATTGACGGGTGTCCCTCTAATATTTCTTTAGATTTGGATGCTATTCAAACCGATTTAAATAGACGTAAACCTGGGCAATCCAAACTCACAACACAACGTAAGGAAGCGGATGAGGTTCAGTTTTTATCAGGTATTTTTGAAGGTAAAACAACGGGTACACCAATTGGTTTTATGATACCTAATACCAACGCAAAAAGTAAAGATTATAGCCACATAAAAAATCAATACCGTCCCAGTCATGCCGATTTTACATACGATAAAAAATACGGTCATCGTGATTATAGAGGTGGCGGGCGCAGTAGTGCACGTGAAACCGCAAGCAGAGTAGTAGCAGGTGCTATTGCCAAACAAATGCTTCCAGAAATTAAAATTAATGCCTTTGTATCATCCGTAGGAAATATTTTTATTGATAAACCCTATCAGTCCCTTGATTTTTCAAAAATTGAAGATAATGACGTACGTTGTCCAGATTTAGCCACTGCTAAAAAAATGGAACAAAAAATACTAGAAATTAAAAAACAAGGAGATACTATTGGTGGCACTATAACTTGCGTATTGCAAAACGTACCCATTGGCTTAGGAGAACCTGTTTTTGATAAACTACATGCACAATTGGGTAAAGCCATGTTGAGTATTAATGCCGTAAAAGGTTTTGAATACGGTAGCGGATTTTGTGGCGCAAAAATGACAGGAAGTGCCCATAATGATATTTTTAATATTGATGGGAGTACGCAGTCCAATTTATCAGGAGGTATACAAGGCGGTATCAGTAATGGGATGGATATTTATTTTCGGGTAGCCTTTAAACCCGTAGCTACCATTATGCAAAAACAACAGAGTATAAATAATAAAGGTGAAATAGTTGAAATAGAAGGCAAAGGGCGTCATGATGCGTGTGTAGTACCACGAGCAGTACCTATTGTAGAAGCAATGGCAGCATTGGTGATGGCAGACTTTTACTTGCTTAATAACATGTATAAGTAGCCAAGAACCTGCTTGCAGCTATATCTTTTTTTTGCATATATGCAACAAAAAAAAAGGATACCGCCTTAATCAGGGCTAAAAAATAAATGCACTATATTAGCATCATCAAAAAATTAAAGTAGATAACTTTAAAACAATAATTAACTAAAAATATACCTGCTTTTGTGGGATATATAAATCTTAAAAGTTACCCGATTTTGCGGGCATTATTATGAAAAAACTAGCACTACATTGGCAAATATTATTAGGTATGGTTTTAGGAGTGGCATTTGCCCTTTTAATGTTACAATTTGATTTCGGAAAACAATTTGTAATTGATTGGGTAAAACCCTTTGGTAAAATATTTATAAAATCCTTAAAATTAATAGCTGTACCCTTAATATTAGCATCACTAATTAAAGGAGTCTCAGATCTTAAAGACATTTCCAAACTATCCAAAATGGGAGGGCGTACCATAGGTATTTATGTATTAACAACCGTTTTAGCGGTATCTATAGGTTTGGCCATTGTAAACATTGTAAAACCAGGTAGCTATATAGATGCTCAAACCCGTACGGAGTTAATGGAAAGCAGTAAGGATAAAGCAGCAAGTAAAATTGAAGCCGCAAATAAACAGCAAAAAACAGGACCCTTACAAGCGTTGGAAGACTTGGTGCCAGCAAACATTATTTCGGCAGCATCTAATAACCGTAATATGTTACAAGTAATTTTCTTTGCTGTATTTTTTGGTATCGGATTAATATTAATACCCGAAGAAAAAAGTAAACCCGTAAAAGAATTTTTTGATAGTTTTAATGAAGTCATTTTAAAAATGATTGATTTAATTATGCTTGCCGCACCCTACGGAGTATTTGCACTACTAGCCGCTTTAATAGTAGAATCACCAAGTTTAGCGTTGTTTAAAGCATTAGGTATGTATGCTTTTTGCGTAGTTTTAGGATTGTTAATTATGATTGGAGTTTATATTTTAATAGTATCTATTTATACTAAAAAATCACCAAAATTCTTTTTAAACGGCATTTCTCCAGCACAATTATTAGCATTTTCCACAAGTTCAAGTGCAGCAACTTTACCTGTAACTATGGAACGTGTAGAAGAGCATTTAGGAGTAGAACGTGAAGTATCAAGTTTTGTATTGCCTATTGGTGCCACCATAAATATGGACGGTACCAGTTTATACCAAGCCGTTGCAGCTGTATTTATAGCACAAGCATTTGGGATGGATTTATCTTTAGGTACGCAATTGGGTATTATTGCCACCGCAACATTAGCTAGTATTGGTAGTGCAGCAGTACCAGGAGCAGGTATGGTAATGTTGGTAATTGTATTGGCACAAGCAGGAATACCAGAAGCAGGTTTAGCCTTAATTTTTGCGGTTGATAGACCGTTGGATATGTGCCGTACCACAGTAAACGTAACAGGAGATGCTGCCGTTTCTATGATAGTCGCCAAATCAGTAGGGAAACTTGGCAATCCACACGTAAAAAACTGGGATGATAATTATGAGCATTAATAGGTTTTGCAGCAAACACGGATTGCAAATCCGCGCCATCGGGTGATTTTTTAGCTTGTTTATCGCCACTCGTTACAAACGAGCGGTAGCGGGGAATGAATGTTAAACATGAAAATGATGCTATAATGCATATTTGTCCAAATTGTGGGAATAAGAAAGATACTCACATAAAAACAGGCCAATATGATACAGATTAATATTTTGAATAATTTTTAAAACACAAAAACAAATTTATTTTTTTCATGAAATATATATATCTAATTCTTTTTTTCATTTGTTCTTCCAATGTATTTAGTCAAATAGACGAAAAGTTAACAGGTGCTTGGTTAAAAGAGCCTTCCAAGAGGAAGGGATTGGAATTCATGAAAAATGGAGATTTAGAGCTCTATAGTCCTGAGAAATCAAATAAAAGGCAGTTTCTTTTAATGTAAAATATAAGACATTAATAATAGATAAGATTCAATATATCGTTTTCTCATATTATAAAAATGAAAGATTACTTCTAGAGGAAAAGAATAAATATAAAATAGAAAACGAAAAATTGTATTTATCAAAAGAAGATAAAAAACAAACAATTGTAAGCTCCGTAGATGTTTATGTTCGTTTAACAAATCATTAAAACAAAAAAAGGTGTGTATTAAATACCCGATGACGCAGATTTGTAATTACGATGACGCGGTCCTGATAATTATTGGGTAGCGAGTAGTATTATCATTGAGTAAATAAGTGAAAAAATATGGCAATTAAAATAAATATTCATTTTTTAACAGACATAATAAATAGTATCTCATACTATGATTTTGATGAGTGTGATTTATTATTTGCAAGATTAGATGGAAATGATGAATATGAAATGAAATTAATAATTAGGTATAACTTATATATTAATTACCTTTTTAAACCTGATAAATATAAAAAAATTTTCAAACCCACTTTACAGTATTATTTAACAACAGAAATTGTTGATTTTGAGTCAATATTTAATGATGCAATGGTTTCATTTGATTGTACTAAAAAACCAAAAACATTTTTTATTTGGATTTGGGAAGTTTTTTTTGAAGGAGAAGATTATCTCATCTCTGAAAATGAATTATCAAATTATATAATTAGCAATGAAGATTCTAATATGCCTCATGAGTATAGCATTCATCCTAAAGTGAAATTTCACTAGTTAGTCCCCGCTGTCGCTCGTATAAAATAGTGTTGCTACTGCTCTTCCGATTCCTATCGGAATGTAACGAGTAGTGATAAGAGTGAGATATATAATTTAAGAAAAACACAGTATTTATATCGGGTCATAAATATATCAGTTCCACAGAAATATATCAGCAAGATGATTTAGAAAGTTTACACGAAACGATAAATACTTTTCATCTTTTACAATAAAACAACAAAAAATATGGAACAGAAATGTATATTTGTTATACTAAACACACGAATATTATGGAAGCATTAGATTTAAGAAGCATTGTTCAGCAGTACATTAGCAATGCTGATGAACGCTTACTTCATATGATGAAAGCTGTTGCTGAGAGTTATCGAGATACTTCTGAAAGAACAGATTGGTTTGATGAAATGAATGCGCAAGAAAAGCAAGAAATTGAATTGGGATTATTACAATCAAAGCGAGGTGAATTAATTTCAAATCAAGAAGTAAAACAAGTTTTTAGTAAATGGCATTAGAAATATTTTGGACACCAAGAGCTATAAAAGGATTACAAGAAGTTGTTAATTATTTAGAAGAGAATTGGACAATAAAAGAAATTTTAAATTTTGAAAAGAAGGTAGATGATTTATTAAATAAAATCAGTAAATACCCCAAAATGTGCCCTAAAACCTCGAAATATAAAAGGGTTTATAAAGGTTTAATTGATAAAAATAATTACATAATTTATAAGGTCAAATCAAGAAAAGAAACGATTGAAATTATTAATTTTAGAGGAACAAAACAAAAATCAATACAACACTAATTCCTTCGCACCGTAAACCCAGTATTTTTCAAAAAGGCAAAACAGCTCTGTATTTACGTTGCTCCCTCGCTGTCGCTCGTATAAATAGTGGCGCTACTGCTCTTCCGATTCCTATCGGAATGTAACGAGTAGCGGTAAGAGTGAGTAGCTATAAATTATAAGTTACTAAAATTTTTACAGAGTTTTTTTGAGAATTTGTTTTTCACAAATTTGTGGCTAACTGTAATACGTTTATCAATGTGCTTTTAAGCAATACCGATTAAGAGATTACCACAGAAACTAAAAAAAAGTTTCTTCGTAAACCCAAATATTTAGTTTTTTTGGTCATTCCAACCTTGTGGAGGAATCACACAGGTAGCTACAGAAAATAAGAATGATGTGGATTTGTAATTGGTAGTGAACCTAATAATATAAGAGTGCACAATTTTTGTAGCCTAGAATATTTGGGGTGTAGATTTTTTTTGCGTTAGTACATAAACGAATTATCCTTTTTGGGAGGTAATGTTGTGTTTTGTAGTTTTTAAAAAGCGCGCTTTTTAAAGCTCTTTTAAAAACGTATTAAAACCACATTAAAACTTAAAAAGATAGTAGTTGAAGTACGTTAAAACGCCCCAATAAAAAAGCTTCATCAAACACGTATTGTATTTAATGAAGCTTTAAATTTTATAGTGGTATTTAGTTATTTTTCGGCTGTTAATTTTGCAATTTCCACAATTACAGCTACAGCTTTTAACATACTTTCTACGGGTACGTACTCATAACGACCGTGAAAATTATGTCCGCCTGCAAAAATATTAGGACATGGTAAGCCCATATAGGATAATTGTGAGCCATCTGTACCGCCTCTAATGGCTTTTATAAGTGGTTTAATATTTAGGTTTTTCATAGCTTGCTCCGCAATATCTACAATATGCATTACTGGAGTTACTTTTTCTTTCATGTTAAAATATTGGTCAGCAATTACAGTTTCTATAGTACCTTTACCGTATTTAGCATTTAATTTTTTAGTTAAATCAACTAAAAATTGTTTACGGTTTTGAAATAGTTGCAAATCATGATCACGTACAATTAATTCAAAATTAGTTTCCTCAACTTTACCTTCAATTTGGTATAAGTGATAAAAACCTTCATAGCCTTCCGTACGTTCAGGAACGTCATTAGCAGGTAAGTTGGCAATAAAATCATTAGCAATAAGCATGGAGTTTATCATTTTTCCTTTTGCATAACCTGGGTGTACAATTTTACCGTTTACTTTAATTTTAGCGCCTGCAGCATTAAAGTTTTCATATTCCAGTTCCCCAACTTGACTACCATCCATAGTATATGCCCAATCGGCACCAAATTTTTCAACATCAAATTTATGAGCACCTCTACCAATTTCTTCATCTGGTGTAAAGCCAACTCTAATGTTACCGTGTTTAATTTGTGGGTTGTTAATTAGGTGTAACATTGCCTCCATAATTTCAGTAATACCTGCTTTGTCATCTGCTCCTAAAAGTGTTGTGCCATCCGTAGTAATTAAGGTTTGCCCTTTGTACATAAGTAGGTCTTCAAAATAATCAGGTGATAAAATTAAATTTTTATCGGCATTTAAAATGATGTCTTTACCGTCATAATTTTTAATAATTTGCGGTTTTACATTTTTACCTGTATAATCAGGAGTGGTATCAAAATGTGCAATAAAACCAATGGTAGGTACTTTTTTGTCTACATTACTGGGTAAAGTAGCCATTACATACGCATGGGCATCAATGGTTACGTCTTGCATACCCATTTCTTTTAATTCGGTTACTAATTTATTGGCTAAGTCCCATTGTTTTTCACTACTAGGACAAGTTTTTGAGTTTGGGTCGGATTCCGTATCAATGGTTACGTAACTGATAAAACGGTCTATTATTTGTTGCATTTTTGTATGTTTTTTTATACAAAAATAATTAATTACTTAATACTAAACTTAAAAACGCGATTTCTTTTTTTCTTCGGATGTTGATGCTTATTTTTGCAGAAACAGTATAACGCATGTATAAAACACTAATACGCCCTATTTTTTTCGCTTTTGATCCCGAGAAAATTCATCATTTTACATTTAAGATGATAAAAATAATGAGCAAAATTCCGCTAATTCCTTCTTTATTAAGAAGGTTATACCAAGTAAAAGATAGCCGATTAGAACGAGAGGTTTTTGGATTAAAATTCCCAAACCCTGTTGGTTTAGCAGCAGGTTTTGATAAAGAGGCAAAGTTGTATAATGAACTGTCAAATTTTGGTTTTGGTTTTATTGAAATAGGAACTATTACCCCAAAAGCACAAGTAGGAAACCCAAAAAAAAGATTATTTAGGCTTACAAAAGATAGTGGTATTATTAACCGTATGGGGTTTAATAACCAAGGGATAGATGCAGTAATTAAAAACTTAAAAAACAAAAATAGCAATTTAATTGTTGGTGGTAATATTGGTAAAAACACCCACACATTACCTGAAAATTATACGGAAGATTATAAACAGTGTTTTAACGCATTACACGCGTATGTAGATTATTTTGTATTGAATGTAAGTTGCCCAAACGTTGGGAGTCACGCTAAATTAACAGATAAAAGTTATTTGGTAGAATTGATTACCGAAATGCAAAAAATAAACGATTCAAAACCAACTCAAAAGCCGATATTATTGAAAATTGGTCCCGATATGAATAATCAGCAATTAGATGAAATTATTGAGGTAGTAATGGTAACAAAAATTGATGGTGTTATTGCTGCAAATACATCCGTTGATAGAAGTAATTTAAAAACATCAACGAATAGATTAAATGAAATAGGAATGGGTGGTGTAAGTGGACAACCTGTTTTTGATAAAAGTACTGCGGTTATTCAATATTTATCTGATACATCAAACAAAGCATTCCCTATAATTGGAGTGGGTGGTATTCATAGTGCTCAAGATGCGTTGGCAAAAATTGATGCAGGTGCTACTTTAGTACAAGTATTTACTGGGTTTATTTATGAAGGACCCAATTTGGTGAAACAAATTAATAAAGAAATATTGAAGCAATATTAATTTGTATTTTTATAGAAATAATAAAAAATGAACAAAATTAAAGAATATATTGATTTTAAAATAGATAAGAAATTAGCTATTTACTTCATAATATCATTTATGTTATTTACTGTAATTGGTACGCTTACACATGAAATGGGGCATATAACAGTAGCGAAATATTTTGGTTATGAAACAGAGTTGCACTATGGAAGTATGAATTATTTTCATAAGGGAGAAAAAAATGATATTGATGCAATTAGGCATTTTGAAATTTTAAAAGAAAACTTTGAAGCCATAAAAAATGATGAATATTTTAAAGGTAAAGAAGAGTATTTGTTATTGGATAAATTATTAGATAAAAAATATCCGCCATATAAAAATGACCATTATATTATTTGGGGAGGACCAATACAAACTATTTTAACAAGTTTTTTAGGTTTATTTATACTGTATTATCGAAAATCTAAAAAGAAAGTGAGCTTTCAAATTTTAGATTGGATTGGAATATTTTTATCGTTATTTATACTACGTGAAGTATTTAATTTTGTAATGGCGATGTTTAGTTTTTTTGTGCATTCAAATTTTAATTTTCATGGAGATGAATTTCGTTTATCAAGGTATTATGGATGTAATGAGTGGGTAATTCCTTTTTTTACAGTTCTGTTGGGAATATGGATTTCCTTATATATAATATTTAAAGTAATACCTAAAAAACATCGTTTCACATTTATATTATCAGGTTTAATAGGTGGTATTTTAGGTTTTTTAATTTGGTTTGGAGTAATAGGAAAATACTTTTTACCTTAACCTAAAACGGTAATTCTTTTATCTTCAAAAAAATAATAGTACTTTTATGCTCTGTAAAAATAAAAACTAAAAATGGAAATAAATAAGCTTGTAAAAATAATTGAATGTCCGCGTGATGCGATGCAGGGAATTAAAGCATTTATTCCAACGGAAAAGAAAGTAAAATATTTGCAATCATTACTAAATTGTGGTTTTGATACCTTAGACTTTGGGAGTTTTGTATCACCAAAAGCAATACCACAAATGGTAGATACCGCAACGGTGTTATCACAATTAGATTTATCAAAAACCGATACTAAATTATTAGCAATTGTAGCCAATGTACGTGGGGCACAAGATGCAGCAAAACATAAAGAAATACAGTATTTAGGATATCCGTTTTCTATTTCGGAAAATTTCCAGATGCGTAATACACATAAAACCATTGCAGAATCCTTAGCAACATTAACTGAAATATTAGCCATTGCAAAAGCAGCAGATAAGGAAGTGGTGGCATATTTGTCAATGGGATTTGGGAATCCGTATGGTGATCCTTGGAGTGTAGAAATAGTAGGAGAGTGGACGGAGAAATTATCAGAAATGGGTGTAAAAATACTATCGTTATCGGACACTATTGGAAGTTCAACCCCAGATATTATTAGTTATATTTTTTCTAATTTGATTCCGAAATACCCACATATTGAATTTGGCGCACACTTGCATACTACACCTAGTAAATGGCATGAAAAAGTTGATGCAGCATACAAAGCAGGTTGCCGTCGTTTTGATGGTGCCATACAAGGTTTTGGTGGTTGCCCAATGGCAAAAGATGAACTTACAGGGAATATGCCTACTGAAAAAATGCTATCCTATTTTACCACCGTAAAAGCAGATACAAGTGTAAAACCAATGAGTTTTGAGGCTTCGTTTAATAAAGCATCAGATATTTTTAATGAGTATCATTAATAACGGGGTGATAACCGATATTAAATACATTATCCTTTTTTTATAATCTTTAGGATTATTTTTTTCAATTTAAATTTCTTCAATTTTCTGTTTAAAAAAGTATATATTTGGGTAATCAACCAATGTATATACATTAATGAATCAAGATCATATCAATCAGCTTTTTGAAAAATTAGATTTATTATTAAAACGACAAGTTTATTTTAATAAAGAAATACAGCAGTTAAAGCAAGAAATAGCAGCTTTAGGCGTAAAACGTACTGAAGCGCAAACAGAAATTCAAAAAATAGCAGATGCTGTTGGTCAAAAGTCAGTTGACACACCAATTAAAAAGCAACATATACAACCTACAGTTGTTAAAAAGCAAAAAACATCTTTATTAGATAATTTCAATTTACCAAAAAAGAAAACAGACTTTGAAAAATTTATTGGTGAAAACTTAATTAATAAAATAGGAATTTTAATTACCGTTATTGGGGTTGGTATTGGTGCAAAATATGCAATAGATAACGAATTGATAAGTCCACTTACCCGTATTATTTTAGGGTATTTGGTAGGTTTAGGTTTGTTAGGTTTTGGGATGAAACTCAAAGCAAAATATAAAGATTTTTCGGCAGTGTTAGTTAGCGGAGCAATGGCTATTATGTACTTTATTACTTTTGCGGCGTATAGTTTTTATAGTATTTTTCCGTTATCACTCACCTTTATACTCATGCTCGCATTTACGGTATTTACCGTTGTTGCAGCACTAAATTATAAAAAACAAGTAATAGCCATAATTGGTTTAGTGGGCGCTTATGGTGTTCCATTTTTATTGAGTTCTGGTTCAGGTAGGGTAGATATATTATTCAGTTATATGCTGTTAATTAATATTGGTATTTTATTTATTTCGGTTAAAAAGTACTGGAAATTACTGTATTATATTTCTTTTATATTTACGTGGTTGATCTTTACCATGTGGTTTACAGATGATTATTATGTAGCTCAACATTTTACTTTAGCATTAGTATTTGCAACGTTATTTTTTATTGTATTTTATGCTACAACCTTAGCGTATAAACTCATTAATAATGAAAAATTTGGAAAAGAAGATGTAATTTTAATGTTGACTAACTCGTTTATTTATTTCGGATTAGGGTTAGCAATTTTAGACTCTCATGATGTAGGAGAGGACTATTTAGGGTTGTTTGCATTGCTAAATGCCATCATACATTTTGTGATAAGCATTTATTTGTACAAGCGTAAATTAGCTGATAAAAACTTATTTTATCTGATTGCAGGTTTGGTATTGGTTTTTGTAACCATTGCCGTACCAATACAATTAGATGGTAATTGGGTAACCTTATTTTGGGCTGCAGAAGCCGCATTGTTATTTTGGATAGGACGTACAAAAGGAGTTACATTTTATGAAAAAATGGCATACCCATTGTTGGGTATTGCATTTATTAGTTTTATACAAGACCGTATGGATGTATCACATTACGGCACTACGGAAACCCCAATTTTTAATGAAAACTTTTTATATTCGTTATTGTTTGCCGTAATTATAGGTTTTGTTGTTTATATAGCTAGGAGCAAAAAATATAGCACACCAGTATTTACTTCTAAAATATACAAATGGATGCTTACCGCATTACCAATAGCATTAATTTTAGTGGTTTTTAATTTATTTAAAACAGAAATTAACGTCTACTTTGAGGGTTTACTAACCGCTTCGGATATTATAACCAGTACAGAAGGTTATGACCATCATACACGTAATTATAATTGGAATGATTTTAATGTGTTATGGCAATTTAATTATAGCTTTTTATTTATCGCAATCTTAGCTTTTTTTAACTATAAAAAAATTAATAATAAGTGGTTTGCTTATGGTGTTTTAGGAGCATTAGGGTTTATATTAGTTTTGTTTTTAACAGGAGGTTTATATACGTTGAGTAATTTACGTGAAGCCTATATTTTACAAGATTCACCCTACTATAAATTAGGATTGGAAGCATTGGTAATACGTTACATATCATATTTATTTGTAGCAATTGGTTTGTATGCCGTTTACCATTGGATTGTTAAAAATTATGACAATGATAAATGGAAAAAAATCTTTTTATTAGCACTACACGTACCTGTTTTATGGATTCTTAGTAGTGAATTGATTCATTGGTTAGATATAGCAGGTAGTGCCAATAATTACAAATTAGGATTGAGTATTTTATGGGGTGTTTATGCGTTGTTTTTAGTGGCATTTGGGATTTGGAAAAACCATAAAATTTTAAGAATAGGAGGGATTGCATTATTTGGCATTACCTTGATAAAATTGTTTTTTTATGATATTATTCACTTAAATACCATTTCAAAAACAATCGTTTTTGTGTCATTAGGAATCCTATTATTAATCATTTCATTTTTATACAATAAATACAAACACAAAATTACTGATGAATAATAAATTAAAACTATTACAGCTATTTATAGTACTAAGCACTACCGCTACTTTTGCGCAAATGCAAGAGTATGATTATAAAAGAAAAATAAGCGAGGTAAGCCAGCAATGGCATAAAATAGAGTTGCCAAACGCAATATTTAGTGAGGTGCAAACAAACTTAGCTGATATTCGTGTTTTTGGTGTCACAGTAAAAGATACTATTGAAGCGCCGTATGTACTAAAACAATTGGTAACGGAAAATGAAACCGTAAGTGTGCCATTTAAAATGCGAAACAAATCGCATAATGCAAACGGATACTACTACACTTTTAAAACAAATGATAGTCAAGAAATTAATCAGTTATTTTTAGATTTTAAGAAGGATAATTTTGATTGGAAGATAAAATTAGAAGCAAGTGAAAACCATAAAGAGTGGTTTACCATTGTAGATGATTACCGAATAATGGCAATTAAAAATGAATCGGTTAATTATCAATTTACCAAAGTAATTTTTCCGAAGTCAAAATATACCTATTACCGTTTGTTGGTAAAAACACCAGAAGATCCTAAATTAACCCGTTCAAGGTTTAATTTTAAAACCATAAAAAAAGGAAAACTACAAAAGTATACCATTGCAAATAGCAGTAAAAATAATGATAAAAAAATAAAAAAAACTACTGTATATATTGAGTTGGATACAGTAGTAGCCATTAATCAATTACAAGTAAATATTGCAAATACAACGGACTATTACCGTCATTATACGCTATCTTATTTAAGTA
The DNA here is from genome assembly GCA_964608925.1 of uncultured Kordia sp. Classification (GTDB taxonomy): domain Bacteria; phylum Bacteroidota; class Bacteroidia; order Flavobacteriales; family Flavobacteriaceae. Next base: position 839 of record CAZSQD010000026.1, on the reverse strand, counting down.
ACCGTTTTAAAACTGAAAAAGGATGGATAGAAAATTATACCCGTATTACCAGTGGTGTTTTAAACTCAATAGCTGATAACAACATTCAGTTTAATAGTGTTTTTTCCAAGAAATTAAAATTAGAAATTGAGAATCAAGACAATGCTCCGTTAGAAATAGCGTCATATAATTGTTTAGGTTATGTATATCAATTAACGGTTCGTTTTGATAAAAAAGCCGATTATTTTTTGGTAAACGGACGTAAAAATGACCGTTCGCCAAATTATGATATTGTGAAATTTAATACTAAAATACCACAAGATGCTACATTGCTTACCTTAAAAAAGGCTGTTGTTATTGAAAAACCAGCAGTAGCACATGTAAATGCATTATTTGAAAATAAAATATGGCTTTGGGCAATAATGCTTGTTATTATTGGGCTGTTAGGATGGTTTTCTGTTAAAATGATGAAGGAGAAAGCGTAAGTGAAAAGTATACTGTTATCATATTTGGTTTTTAGGGTGTTGTAACATACCGCTTTAAAGATAAAATTGTTTGCTATTTTTTTAGCAAGGTTGCTCCTGCTCCTAATTTTTAAAAGTAACTTTCTCCTTACTTGACTTTCTCCTTTTTTTCACCTAAATTTACTTATCTTTGTTTTTTTACAAAATACCTTTTTAAATAAATGGCAGGAATAGTAACAAGCGTAGAAAACCAAATAAAAAAACTTCGAGAAAGAGGTATGAATTTGGATTTAGAAGAAGACAAAATAAAAGAAATACTATTAGATATTGGCTATTATCGGTTAGGGTTTTACTGGCATCCTTTCGAAATTGATGCAGACCATAATTTTGTAAAAG
>CAZSQD010000025.1:0-15920 GCA_964608925.1 uncultured Kordia sp. | reverse complement strand
TAGAAAAATTTTTCTAGATTTTTAAAATCACATTATATTACCTGCTTCCTTCATTTTATTAAACCTAATTTTTATTCCTTGGATAGTAATTTATAACGATTTCTGTTTTGACAAAATCATTAAATACTCTAAAGAATTGGCAATATTTGAATTTTCAACAATTTCATTAATAATTGCTGTAAGTGTTTTCGACCAATTTGGATTAAACAAAAAACTTACTGAAAAAAGAGTAGAATTAATCATTGAATTATTGACAGAATTAAAAAAACAAGACGGATTTGGAAGTCATTATAAAGTAAATGGGAAAATTAGGTCAATTTCTTCATTTTATTTTGAAAAAAATATGGCAACAGTACAAAGGCAAAGATATTCAAAAGAAGAATTGCTAGGAAATTTATTAAATACAAAAATCCTTATCGAGTTAACTGATTTTGATAATGGATTTAATGGAGTAAGAAGAGTGTTAAATAACCCAATAATGCCCAAATCAATAATAGATAAAGCGCAATTTATGAGTATTGGAGGAGGAAGTCGATCAAAAGATGATGATCCTGAAGAATTACTTTACTTATATTTTACATCTGAAGGAAAAAAGAAATTGGTTGAAAAAGATACAAATTATTGGATTTTCTCAAGTAAGAACAATTGTACTTTAAACGAATTCTTAGAGAAATTTGACGCCTTATTTAAAGCCTGTGAGGATTGGACTAATAATCATTCAAACATTAATGAAGAATTGAATTTGAAAAAGTTTTAAAAAATAAAGCACATAACAAAATGTAAAAAGAATAAATGCTTAATTTCAAAGTTAGTACATTTTACAAAGTCCGCAAAATTTACAATTTTGCGTGATAGTTTTTTAAGAAAAAATTGTAAATTTGGCTAAGTGATAAACCGATAAGTAAGTGTTTAAAAACCCCTTACTTTTCTTACACAAACCGTTTTCATTTAGATAAAATCAGCCTATTTGAGTAAATTTCAGGAATGATTTAGGAACTCAATAAAACCGAAAGCAGCCCATAAATTAAGTATATTTAATAGTTTTAGCAAAAGCATTTGTGTAGCTATTAAAAGCACTCTTTTTTCTCTCCTTAAAAAGTATATTATTTAGCAAATAATTGCTATTTTTGTTAGCTAATCAATAAATGCAAATACATTGAAAATTTCAAGAGAAATTAAAATCGCAATCTTAGTAATAGCAGCAATAGCGCTGTTTGTATTCGGTTTCAACTTTTTAAAAGGGAAAGATATTTTTAGCACTACGGTAACGTTTCATGCTAATTTTGACTATAATGCGCTTACTACCGCCTCTCCAGTAACGGTAAAAGGAAATAAAATTGGTAAAATAAAAAGTATTAAATATGATTTTAATACCGGTAAAACCCGTGTAGCTTTTACAGTAGATGAAAATTTTAAGTTTTCTAAAAATAGCATTGTTCGTTTATATGAAATGGGCTTAATGGGCGGTAATGCCTTGGCAATTGTACCCGCAACTGATGGTGCAATAGCCGTTAATGGTGATGTGTTAAAGTCCGAAGTAGAAACAGGACTAGTAAGCAGTTTATCCAAAAACTTTTCAGGTTTGAGTACCGGATTGGACGGTACCATAAAATCAGCCGATAGTTTAATGATTAACCTAAACAATTTAGTAACCGATAAATCAGATAAAGGTTTAAAAGCAGCTATTGCCGAGTTAAGTGCAACCATGAAATCCTTTAAAGGCTTATCTTATTCCTTAAATTCTTTCATCAATAAAGACCAAAGTAAACTAAATAAAACACTTACCAATTTAAATAGAACCTTAGATAATTTTGAAAAAATATCAGGGGATTTAGCAAAATCAGACCTAAATAAAACCGTATCTAATTTAGATGAAACCTTGGTAGGTTTGTCAAACATCTTAAAAAAATTAGATAACAAGGACGGTACCGTAGGTAAATTATTAAATGATGACAAACTCTACAATAATTTAGAAGGCGCAACCAAAGAGCTGGAAGAATTATTAAAGGACATCAAGCTACACCCAAAAAGATACTTTAGAGTATTATCAAAAAAAGAAATTCCTTATCAAAAAGAACAATAAATTATGCAATATATAGATAACATATTATTTGTAATATTATTAATAGGCGCAGGTTGGTTTTTTACTAAAAATGTAAAAACCCTAATCCGTAATATTAAATTAGGTCAAGATGTTGATAGAATTGACAATAAAGCTAACCGCTGGAAAAATATGGCAAAAATTGCTTTAGGGCAAGGTAAAATGACACGTCGTCCCGTTTCAGGAGTGTTACATATTGTAGTATATGTAGGTTTTATTATTATTAATATTGAAGTTTTAGAAATTATTATAGACGGTATTTTTGGTACGCATAGAGTATTTCAGCCACTTTTAGGAAACGGAATTTACGGTTTCTTAATCGGCGTTTTTGAAGTATTTGCATTTATGGTATTGGTAGCCGTAATTGTGTTTTGGATTAGAAGAAACATCATAAAAATAAAACGTTTCTGGAAAAGTGAAATGAAAGGATGGCCAAAAGCTGATGCCAATTGGATACTCTATTTTGAAATGGTATTGATGTCATTATTCTTAATTATGAACGCTACTGATGTGCATTTTCAAGCCCTAAATCACGGTAACGTAATCAGTCAGTTTGTAGCTCCATTATTTTCAGGGTTATCCCACGCAACGCAGCATATTATTGAAATGTCCGCTTGGTGGGTGCATATTATTGGAATTTTTATCTTTTTTAATTACCTGTATTACTCCAAACATTTACACATATTATTGGCGTTTCCAAATACGTTTTTCGCCAATTTAAAACCCAAAGGGCAGTTTACAAATGACGCCAATGTAACCAAGGAAGTTATGTTAATGATGGATCCAGATGCCGATCCGTATGCAGTACCCGAAGAAACAGATGAAGAACCCGCAAAATTTGGCGCCAGTGATGTAACTGACTTAAATTGGGTGCAATTGCTAAACGCATATACCTGTACGGAGTGTGGGCGTTGTACGGATTCTTGTCCAGCAAATTTAACAGGTAAAAAATTATCGCCACGTAAAATTATGATGGATACCCGTGACCGTTTAGAGGAAGTGGGTAAAAATATGGACGTCAATAACGGTGTATTTAATGACGACGGTAAAAACCTATTTGATTGGATTACTAAAGAAGAAATTTGGGCGTGTACCAGCTGTAATGCTTGCGTTGAGGAGTGTCCCGTAAATATTGATCCGCTATCCATAATTACCGAAATGCGTAGGTATTTGGTAATGGAAGAAAGTGCAGCACCGCAAGAATTAAACAATATGATGCAAAACGTAGAAAATAACGGTGCGCCTTGGCCATATAACCAAATGGATCGTTTAAATTGGGTGAAGGAGTAGTATTTGGGCGTTCCCCGAATCCTTATCAGTCTCGGGGCGGGCTATACGCTATATCTTTTTACATGTTCTCGATACATTTTTTTTTTTCGTTATCACTACAAAAAAAATACTCGAACTGACGTAAAAAGGATGCCGCTACTATCCCTAACGCAAAAAATAAGTTAATAAAGTTAGAAAGTAGAAAAGTTTATAAAGTTAAATAAGAAAGAAACTTTAAAACAGTTTAACTTTTAAAAAACAGTCATTCCTACCTTGTGGAGGAATCACACAGCAAGCTTTTTTTAGCAAATTATAATTAAAAATAAGCATAAAATATATTGCTTAAAGCATAAAAAAACAAAATAAATAGCTTAAAGCCTTTAGCTTATAGCATATTGCCAAAAAAATATGAGTGAACAATTAACAGTACCCGTAATAGCAGACGTAATTGCACAAGGCAATCAACCCGATATTTTATTTTGGGTAGGTTCAGCAGGAAGTTTTGATGATAGAGCAAAAAAAATAACCCGTGCTTTTGTGAAAATATTAAACAAAGCCAATGTTAATTTTGCTGTTTTAGGAACCGAAGAAAGCTCAAGCGGTGACGCTGCAAAACGTGCAGGAAACGAATTTTTATTTCAAATGCAAGCCGTAACCAATATTGAGGTATTAAATGCTTACGAAGTAAAAAAAATAGTAACCTGTTGTCCACATTCATATAATACTTTAAAAAACGAATATCCTGAATTGGGTGGTAAATATGAGGTTTTTCATCATACTGAGTTTATACAAAGCTTAATTACGGAAGGGAAAATAAAAGTAGTAAATGATACTTTTAAAGGTAAAAAAGTAACTTTTCATGATCCCTGTTATTTAGGTAGAGCAAACGGTGTGTATGAGGCACCCCGTACATTATTAAACTTTTTAGGTGTAAACGCAACCAAAATGAAAAGAAGTAAATCCACCTCATTATGTTGTGGAGCAGGAGGTGCACAAATGTTTAAAGATGCTGAACCTGGAGACAAAGAAATTAACGTACTCCGTACTGAAGACGCTTTGGAAACCAACCCAGAAATTATAGCAACAGGTTGCCCATTTTGCAACACCATGCTTACTGATGGGGTAAAAATAAAAGAGCAAGAAGCCAACGTGCAAGTATTAGATGTAGCGGAGTTAATAGCGCAATCATTGTAAAAATTACTTAGAGGTAGGAATTTTATTCATAATCATAATGTTTTTAGATTAGATAATTATAAGAAAAATGAGTAAAGAAGATATCAAAATAAAAGGAAAAATAGATAAAAAGGTAGTGGCAACAGCTTTAATAGGTGGTTTTGTAGTAGCGATTACTATTTTACTATTTGATGTTTTTATTTGGAAAGACTACACTATAGGTAGTAGCCAGCTACGGTTTAAGTTTTTCGCGAATTTCGTATTTATGGGACTCTTATTTGGTATATTAAATTACTATAAAAAAAGCTCAAAAAAATAGATATCTTCGAGTTTGCTAAAAAGAGAAAAGAAGCAATCTCACTATCGGTTGGCTATAAAATTTAATAAAAAAATAAACGCTTAATTTAAAATAATGAATCCAATATTAAAACAAGCATTAATTTCGGGTGTTATAAGAGGTTTTATAATAGCAGTATTGTTTATGATGTGGACTTTTTATAAAACAAACCATTTTATATGGACAAGTTTTGTCATTAACTTTATCTTGTTTACGTTTTTAAACGCCGTATTCATGTATTTTACATTAAAACGAACACAAAAATAATAGTATAATTTTCAATCTTTCAATATCATTCCATGTACATTCCATTTAACGAATTACCAGAAACATCAAAAATTTGGATTTATCAATCTAGCAAACGCTTTACAGCAGAACAGCAAACTGAAATTTCAGAAAAATTAACCCATTTTTTAAACAGTTGGTCTGCACACGGCACAGGTTTACAAGCCAGTTTTGAAATAAAATATGAGCGTTTTATAATCATAGCCGTAAATCAAGAGGTGCAAGCAGCAACAGGTTGTTCGGTAGATGATTCGGTACGTTTTATCATGCAGTTAGAACAAGCTTATGGTATTACATTAATGGACAAAATGAACGTAGCCTTTAAACAAGGTGATTTTGTAAACTATAAAGATTTAGCCGAATTTAAAAAAATGGCGAAATCAGGAGCAGTAGGTAAAAAAACAACGGTATTTAATAATTTAGTTGTCAATATAGCCGATTATAAGGAAAACTGGGAAGTGCCTGCGCAAGACTCATGGCATTCTCGTTTTTTTAAGTAGTAGGATATTAAATTGGTATTACTCCATCATTTATTATTTCAATATTCTAAAAAAAACAGAAAGACCTCACAGATTTCTAAAACCTGTGAGGTCTCATTAATACCTAATAACCTTTATGTGAGACCGAGTTGTAGCTTACTTCAGGTGTTGTAAAAACACCCTTATAAAGACGTTATTTATTTTTGCAATTAACAAATAACCGACAACTATTCACTTCAATATTCAAAACGGAATAAACTCTTAATAACTTGGTTCATATCCTCTTTTAAAAAGTGTGTTTTTTAGTAAATAAAATTTTATCTTTATTCAAAAATAAAAACCATAAGTAGTACTTTTGGTATGGTTTTTACACGTATGATAGAAAACACCTTTATGAAGCAATATATTTTACTTTTAGTACTCATTATCAGTACCTTTTCTTTTTCTCAAAAAAGACATCCTTTACAAACTCAAGATAGTTTAGCACAAATGCAATGGGTAAATAAAACCTATAACGCAATGACTATTGATGAAAAAATAGGGCAGCTGTTTATTGCTGATGTGTGGAGTGGTAAAGAAAAACTACATACCGATAAAATTAAAAAATTGATTACAGAAAATCATATTGGTGGTGTAATGTTTTCAAAAGGAGGTCCTTATCGTCAAGCAAAACTAACCAATGAATATCAGGCATTATCAAAAACCAAACTCTTAATAACACAAGATGCCGAGTGGGGTTTGAGCATGCGTTTAGATTCCACCTACGCTTTCCCTTGGAACATGACATTGGGTGCTATTAAAAATAACGAATTGGTATATCAAGCAGGTAAGCGCATTGGCGAACATTGTAAAAGAGTAGGAGTACATATGAATTTTGCTCCAGATATAGATATCAACACCAACCCTAAAAATCCTATTATTGGCAATCGTTCTTTTGGCGAAGATAAAAATAATGTAGCCCAAAAAGGAATTGCCTTTTTTAAAGGGATGGAAAGTGTAGGTGTGCTAGGTAGCGCAAAACATTTTCCAGGTCATGGAGATACTTCGCAAGATTCGCATAAAACATTACCCACTATTGAATTTTCGGCAGCACGTATTGATAGTGTAGAGTTGCATCCGTTTAGGGAATTGATTAAAAATGGGGTTGCCAGTATTATGGTAGCACATTTGGATATCCCTAGTTTAGGTACAAAAATAGGCAAACCAGCATCTTTATCTAAAAAAATAGTAACGGAGTTATTGAAAGAAAAATTGGGTTATAAAGGATTAATTTTTACTGATGCCTTGAATATGAAAGGTGCCTCAAACTACAAAGAACCTGGAGAAGTAGATTTAGCCGCATTTTTGGCAGGGAATGATATTTTGCTAATTTCTAAAAATATACCAAAAGCTGTTGCTAAAATAAAACAAGCTTATGACCGTAAAAAAATTACTGAAGAGCGTTTGGCACATTCAGTAAAAAAAATATTAATGGCAAAATATAAAGTGGGTTTAGCAACGTATACACCCGTTAGCCTAAATCATATTTATGAAGATATTGTAACCCGTAATGATGATATTTTATATGCCCAACTCATAAAAAATGCCATAACCGTAGTTAAAAATGAAGGTAATTTATTGCCTATACAACATTTAGAAACAACCAATATTGCGTATGTAAAAATGGGAGAGTCGGATAATGATGCCTATGTACAGCGTTTAAAAAAATATGCAAAAGTAACCGTTGTTAAAGCCAATCATTTAGATGGGTTGATTACCAAATTAAATAAATTTAACTTGGTAATTGTAGGTTTTCATAAATCAAATGCAAACCCTTGGAAATCTTATAAAATGAGTGACAAGGAAGAAACGTGGTTGTATGAAATAGCACGTAATAACCGAGTGATATTAAATGTTTTTGCAAATCCGTATAGTTTGTTGCAGTTAAAAACAACTACTAATTTTGAGAGTATTGTAGTATCATATCAAAATAGTAAAATAGCGCAACAAAAATCGGCAGAAGCATTGTTTGGAGCTATTGCAATAAACGGAAAATTACCTGTTACTGCAAACTCAAATTTTTTGGTAAACACATCTATTACTACTCAAAAAGTAAATCGTTTGAGTTATGATTATCCTGAAAATTTGAATATGAATTTGGGTAAATTAAAAAAAATAGATTCGGTTGTCAACTATGCTATTGCTCAAAAAATGACACCAGGAGTTCAGTTATTGGTTGCCAAAAAAGGTAAAATAATTTATCAAAAAAATTATGGATATCAAACGTATGCTAAAAAACAAAAAGTAACCGATTCTACTTTGTATGATGTTGCTTCGTTAACTAAAATACTTTCTACATTACCGTTATTAATGGAGTTGGAAGGTAAAAATGCGGTAGGATTAAACTCAACGTTAGGAGAAATGATACCTGAGCTTTCATCTTCTAATAAAAAAGACATTACCATTAAGCGTATGTTATCACACTATGCTCGTTTTTGGTCATGGGTGCCATTTTATAAACGTACTTTAGACAGTGTAACACAAAAACCATTATCACAATATTATCACAAGCAAAAATCGGCTCAATACAACATTAAAGTAATGCCTAATATGTATATGAATACCGTATTCACCGATTCGATATTCAATATTATTAGAGATTCTGATTTGCGTACCAGTAAAAAATATAAGTATAGTGATTTACCGTATTATTTATTAAAAAAGTATATTGAAGACTATTATCAAACAGGGTTAGATGAATTGATACAAAATCATTTTTATCAATCTATGGGCTTATCTCACTCTACCTATAACCCATGGAAAACGTTTCCGTTACCGCAAATTGCCCCTACAGAAAATGACACCTATTTTAGATATAAAAAAGTTAGAGGTTATGTACATGATATGGGTGCTGCAATGCAGGGAGGTGTTGGTGGACATGCAGGTATTTTTAGTACCGCTACTGATGTGGCAAAATTAATGCAAATGTATTTACAAGAAGGAGTTTATGGCGGTAAGGAATACTTAAAAGCATCGACTATTAAAAAGTTTAATGCATGTTATTATTGTGATGAAAATGTAAGGAGAGGTGTTGGTTTTGATAAACCACAGTTAGGTAGCATTGGTCCTACATGTGATTGTGTGCCAATGACGAGTTTTGGACATTCGGGTTTTACAGGAACCTTTACGTGGGCAGACCCGGAAAATGAGTTACTGTATGTGTTCATGTCAAACAGAACCTATCCTGATGCAAAAAATTACAAGCTGATAAGAAAAAACATTCGTTCTGAAATACAGCGTATTATTTACGAGGCAATCGAGTAACAAATTGTTAAATTTGGTTTCGAGGCAATCAAATAGTAGTTAGTTATGTCATTTTGACCTTGTGGAGAAATCACACAACAGTGGATGTATATATTACTTATGTAAATTACATTGAGATTAAAATAGTTTATTTAGAGTTTTGAGAATTTTTAAATTTTTAAATCTTTTAATTTTTGAATAATTAAAACATGAATATAGGAGTTGTATGTTATCCAACTTTTGGAGGTAGTGGCGTAGTAGCTACGGAGTTAGGTATAGAAATGTCTAAGAAAGGGCATGAAATTCATTTTATAGCATATAATCAGCCTGTTCGGTTAGATTTATTGGTGCATAACGTACATTATCATGAGGTAAATGTACCTGAATATCCGTTATTTCATTACCAGCCTTATGAATTGGCTTTATCCAGTAAATTGGTAGACATGGTTAAGCTGTATAAAATTGATATTTTACATGTGCATTATGCCATTCCACACGCATATGCAGCATATATGGCTAAAAAAATGTTATTTGATCAAGGTATTAAAATTCCCGTAGTAACCACACTACATGGTACGGATATTACTTTGGTTGGTAGTCATCCATTTTATAAGCCTGCAGTGGAGTTTAGCATCAATCATTCAGATGTAGTTACTTCGGTTTCAGAAAGTTTAAAAGATGATACCTTACGTTTATTTGACATTAAAAAAGAGATACAAGTAGTTACCAATTTTATTGACATGAAAAAATATGATCATGCAGCAGCAGGAGTATGTCAACGTCATGTTTTAGCAGATAAGTCAGAAAAAATTATTACACACGTCAGTAATTTTCGTCCTGTAAAACGAATTAAAGATGTGATTCAAATATTTTATAAAATTCAGCAACAAATTCCTGCAAAATTGATGATGGTAGGTGATGGTCCTGAAAAAGAAGCTGCAGAGCATTTAGTAGAAGAATTAGGAATAGCAGATAAAGTGCTTTTTTTAGGGCGTAGTAATGAGGTAGATAGCATATTATGTTTGTCAGATTTGTTTTTACTACCTTCAGAAACTGAGAGTTTTGGTTTAGCAGCATTAGAGGCAATGGCATCATCCGTAGCCGTAATATCAAGTAATACAGGTGGTATACCAGAAGTTAATGTAGATGGTTTTTCAGGGTATTTAAAAAATGTAGGAGATGTTAATGGAATGGCGGAAAAAGCAATTTATATTTTAGAAGATGAGGAGCGCCTATTGCAATTTAAACAAAATGCTCTTGAAACTGCAAAAAAGTTTGATTTAGAAACTATTGTAAGCCAATATGAAGAACTGTATATTAACGCAATAGCAAATTTATGAAAACAATAACAACCCTATTTATCTTACTTTTAATAAGTTGTGGAGGTGCTAAAAAGCAAATGGAAAACGAAAATAATAACAAAATTGAAAGCGCTAAAGATAAGCAAGATTTAGCTGTATTTGAAACGTTAGTAGTTGCTCAAATAGGTGGTTTTACTACGCCACAAATACGTGTAATAAAAGAAGAGCAGGCATTACGTGAAGTATACGGGCAAATTAATAAAACCCGTAAACCAGGTTTTATACTCCCTAAAGTGGATTTTAAAAAGGAAACTGTAGTAGCTATTTTTATGGGCGAAAAAAATACGGGTGGTTATGCCGTTAATGTAACATCCGTAACCCATAAGTCAAATACGATATTGGTTACCGTAAAAGAAACGCAACCCAAAGCTAACGCAATGGTAATTACAGCACTCACACAACCTTTTTGTGTAATTAAAATAAATACTGAAACTAAAAATATTATTTTTGAGAAAAAATAAGTTAGAAGAATAATAAGGATTCAAAATTATGCTAAAATGCATAAACAATTAACGTATCTTTGCAATCATAAAATTAAGATATGTCAACATTTGCATCATTAGGTATTCAAAAAGGATACGTAAAAAGCTTGAAAGAGCTAAACATTACTACACCCACAGCAATACAAGAAAAAGCAATACCAGTATTGTTAAAATCTAACACCGATTTTGTAGGTTTAGCACAAACAGGTACCGGTAAAACAGCAGCTTTTGGCTTGCCAGTATTACATAAAATTGATACTTCAAAAAATGAAATACAAGCTTTAATTTTATCGCCAACCCGTGAATTGGTACAACAAATAAAAAAACAACTTTTTAAGTTTACCAAGCATATTGATACTCAAATTTTTGCAGAAGCCATTTATGGTGGTGAAAAAATAGACAAGCAATTAGCACGTTTGGATAGAACTACACATATTATTGTTGCTACTCCAGGGCGTTTAGCTGATTTTATTAAAAGAGGTGACATCAATCTTAAAAATGTAAAAACAGTAGTTTTAGATGAAGCTGATGAAATGTTAAGTATGGGCTTTAAGCAAGAATTGGACTATATTTTAAAGCATACTCAAGGCGACCGAAACACATGGTTGTTTTCTGCAACAATGCCAGCAGGTATACAGCAAATAGTTAACAATTATATGAATCCGAAAGCGGTACATATTAGTGTTAAGAAAGAAAATCAGATAAACGAAAACATCTCACATAGTTATATACGTACTTCTATAAATGGGAAGTTGGATATGTTAATGCAAGTATTAGAACAACGTGGTGAACAGCGTGGTATTATATTTTGCAAAACCAAAGCAGGTGCTCAAAAATTAAAAGAGCAGCTAAATGAAGAAGGGTATGCGGTAGATGCTTTGGAAGGGAATATGAAACAAAAAGAGCGTGATAAAGTAATGCGTGCATTTAAAAATGAAAGTTTACAATTTTTAATTTCTACAGATGTTGCAGCTCGTGGTATTGATGTACATAACTTAGGGTTTGTAATTCACCACCAATTACCAGAACATATTGAATATTATACGCATAGAAGTGGACGTACAGCAAGAGCAGGAAAAAAAGGAGATTCAATAGCTTTTATTTTACCCAATGAAATGGAAGATATTGTACGCATACAAAAAACATTAAATATTACTTTTCAAGACAGAACTTTATAGTAAAAAATGAGCAAATGAACTTGATTTATAGTTTAGATCTTTTGGGAACCTTTGCTTTTGCAATTAGTGGTGCATTGGTAGCCTCTAAAAAAAAGTTCGACTTGTTTGGAGTTATTATCATTGCATTTGTAACCGCAGTTGGTGGTGGAATGATTAGAGATGTTTTAATTGGTTATCACCCTATAAATTGGATTGGTGACTTAAATTATATTTGGACCATTTTAATAGCCGTATTATTTACCTTTTTATTTAAAAGTAAAATAGCACCTCTATCAAAAACAATGTTTCTTTTTGATACAATAGGTATAGCAGTATTTACTTTATTAGGTACAGAAAAAGGACTAAATTTTGGGTTACACCCGTTTGTAGCTATAATAATGGGAATGGTTTCTGCTGTAATGGGCGGTGTGCTACGTGATGTATTAACACAAAAAACACCTTTAATTTTTAAAAAAGAAATATATGCGTTAGCTTGTTTTTTAGGGGCTTTATTTTTTTTAATTTTACGAAAGTTAGAAGCTTCATTAAACGTGCAGTACATATTAACAATAGCATTGGTAGTTATTGTGCGAATAATAGCAATAAAATATAAATTACAATTACCAAAAATAAAAGATGATCTATTTGGTAAAATAAATAAATAATTATGGGATTAACAAATAATGATATCTTCAAAAAATTACGTGTAGCACATAAACTACGTGATGACGATATGGTAAAAATATTAGATTTGGTAGATTTTAGAATGTCTAAAAGCGAATTGAATGCGTTTTTTAGAAATGAAGACCATCCAAAATATATGGAATGTGGAGATCAAGTTTTACGTAATTTTTTAAATGGATTAATTATTCACTTACGTGGTCCAATGCCTGATAATAGAAAGAAAAAAGATTCTGATGATTAATCCAATATTTGATTAAAAAAAGATGTTAAAAAGTACATTCATATCGCTCATCGCTAATTATACAAAAAATGATATTTTAATAAATGAGTTATGGATTGATATTGAAAAAAAGTATTCAACAAAAAAGAAATATTACCATACCTTAGTCCATCTTGAAAATATTTTGAAAGAACTTTTAAAGGTAAAAGGGGAAATTAAAAATTGGAATGTAGTATTATTTAGCCTTTATTATCATGATATTATTTACAATTCATCAAAATCAGATAATGAAGAAAAGAGTGCTGAGTATGCTGAAAGACAAATGAAAAAACTGTTAGTAGAAGTTAATTTAATAGAAGGTTGTAAACGTCAAATTCTTGCAACAAAAACACACAGTTTATCAGCTGAAAACGATATAAATTATTTTATAGATGCAGATCTTTCTGTACTAGGAGAAAGATGGGAAATATATAAAGAATATTTTATAAACGTAAGAAAAGAATATTCTATTTACCCAAAAATAATTTATAACAGTGGTCGTAAAAAAGTATTAGTTCATTTTTTAGAAAGTAAAAAAATTTTTAAAACAGATTTTTTTTATAATAAATATGAGGTTCAAGCAAAACAGAATTTACAGAAAGAAATAGAGTTGCTTTAATTTTTCCGAGTTTAATTATCCAATACTTGTATTGTACGAAAGGGGAATTTATTAGCTTCACACTTCAAAATCATTTTTCAAAGGAATAATTTCTCCAGCTTTCATACTATCAAATTTAATTTTCCCAATGCGCATACGTACTAAACGAAGGGTAGGGAAACCTACAGCAGCAGTCATTTTACGTACTTGTCTAAATTTTCCTTCACGTAAGGTTATGGATACCCAAGTAGTAGGTCCGTGGCGTTCATCTCTAATTTTTTTAGCGCGTTCAGGTAAATTTTCTGGAGGAGTTACTTGTTGTGCTTTACAGGGTTTAGTGGTGTATTTTTCATTTTCTACCGTAATTTCTACTCCGTTTTTAAGCAATTGTAATGCTGCTGCAGTAATAACACCATCTACTTGTGCGTAGTATTCCTTTTCAACTTTATTACTGAGTATGTTATAGCTGGTTTTTCCATCAGTGGTTAATAATAGTAATCCTTCGGAGTCCAAATCTAAACGTCCAACTGCCATAATGCCTTCAGGAAAATTACCCAATTCGCCCAATAATTTATTTTTTTTCTTTTGATGTTGTTCATTATTTACAAACTGACTCAAATAGCCCCAAGGTTTAAATATTAAAAAGTGTTGGTGTTGCATAACTAACTTTCTTTTTCAATTATAGTTAATGCCAATCGTATTTTGGCATAGTCCATTTTTTCTTCAAAATATTCAAAATAAGGTTTTAAACCTTCGGGGTTTTCTAATGTATTTTTTGCTTTTAGTACTTGTTTTACATCATCTTTACTAATAAATTGATAAATATCAATTGGTTTTCCTTCTAAAAATAGTTTAGCAATGTGAGAGAAAATAGTAGTCGCTTTTAAATCGCGTTTTATGGCAATTTCATCAATAGTTAACCCTTCTTTAAATAGTTCATACGTAATTTTATGCGTATCTCCTTTTAGTTTTTTTGGTTTTGGTTTGTCATTTATAAAGCTGATGATTTCCGCAATAAATTCATCACCATAAACTTCCAATTTTCGTTGTCCTACACCACTAATAGCTACAAATTCGGTTTCGCTCATGGGTCTTGATTGCTCCATTTCTTTTAAGGTAGCATCATTAAATACCAAGTATGCAGGAATGTTTTCAGCTAAAGAAATTTTGTAACGCAATGCACGCAAGCGTTCAAAAAGTGTGCTAGCTTGTTTTTTCGCTTTTTTTGAGGTTATTTTTTCTTCAATTAATAGTGGTTTGGTTAATTGTACTTGGCGCTTTTCAAATAAAACTTTTTTAGAAAAAGCAGTTAAACGTAAGGCATTATTTTTATGAAATGCAATTTCACAATATCCTTGATTGACTAATTGAATAAGATAATGTTGCCAATCTTTCCAAGAAATATCCTTCCCAATACCGTAACTTTTAATAGTAGTATCATATTTTTTATCAAGTATAATGGCATTTTTTGCACCACGCAATACATCAATAACCACACCTGTTGCTTCAGTTTCTTTTAAGCGTGTAATGGTAGATAATGCTTTTTGAGCAATAAGAGTACCGTCAAAAAAATTAGGAGGATTTTTACATACATCACAATTACCACAGTTGGTTGCTAAGAGTTCGCCAAAATAACTTAACAGAATTTTACGTCTGCATGTTGTAGCTTCACTAAATTGCTTCATGCGGTCTAATTTTGCAATTTGTACTTCGCCATTTTTAGCACCTTCTGCAAATTTTCGTAACTGAATAACATCCGCATAACTATGAAAAAGTAGCGCATTTGCAGGCAATCCATCTCTACCGCTACGCCCAATTTCTTGGTAATAACCTTCAATGTTTTTGGGCATATTATAGTGTATTACCCAGCGTACGTTACTTTTGTCAATACCCATACCAAAAGCAACGGTAGCGCAAACTACTTGTGTTTTATCAAAAATAAAATCTTCTTGTGCTTTGGTGCGTTGCTCAAAAGTTAAACCTGCGTGATAGCAGGCTACTTTAATGCCGTATAGTTTTAGTTTTTCACTTAGTTGCTCAGTTGATTTTCTGCTCAAACAATAAATAATACCCGCTTCATTGGGTTTGTTTCTAACAAATTTTAAAATTTGTGAAACCCTATCATTTGCTGGACGCACTTCAATTTCTATGTTTTTACGGTCAAAAGAAGAAACGGATTGTTGCGCATTAGGAATGCGTAATTGCGTAAGTATATCTGCTCGTGTAGCCTTATCAGCAGTAGCCGTTAAAGCAATTATTGGTGTATTGGGTAATTTTTGTTTTAGGTATCCTAATTGTTGATAAGAAGGTCTGAAATCATGACCCCAAGAGGAAATGCAATGTGCTTCATCAATAGCAATACAACTCACGTATTTTTCATTCAAAATGTTTTCTAACAGTGATAAACTTTCAGGAGCAACATATAGTAGCTTTAAATTATTGTTATAAATGTC
>CAZSQD010000024.1:8966-15970 GCA_964608925.1 uncultured Kordia sp. | reverse complement strand
AGAAGCTGCTCATTGGTATTGGGAAAATTTATAAAATGAATAAACCAAAAACAGCAATAATAGGATTAGGATATGTAGGATTGCCATTAGCAAGATTGTTTGCTACAAAATATTCTGTAGTCGGATTTGATATCAATACAAAAAGAGTTTCAGAGTTAATGACAGGAACTGATGCTACTCTTGAAGTTTCAAATGAAGTTTTACAAGCTGTTTTGAAAAGTGAACCTTCAAATGAAAATGGACTTTTCTGTTCGACTTCTTTAGAAGATATTAAAGATTGTACCTATTATATTGTTACAGTTCCAACTCCGGTTGATAAAAATAACAGACCCGTTTTAACTCCGTTAATTAAAGCAAGTGAAACAGTTGGTGCTGTTCTGAAAAAAGGAGATATTGTAATCTATGAATCTACGGTATATCCAGGAGTAACGGAAGACGATTGTGTTCCTGTTTTAGAAAAAGTAAGTGGTTTAAAATTTAATCAAGATTTTTACTGCGGATACTCTCCAGAACGTATCAATCCAGGAGATAAAACCCATACGGTAACTAAAATAAAAAAAGTAACATCAGGTTCTACGCCAGAAATAGGAGAAGTAGTAAATAACTTATACTTATCAATTATTACAGCAGGTACACATTTAGCACCAAGTATAAAAGTAGCTGAAGCGGCAAAAGTAATTGAAAATTCACAACGTGATATTAATATTGCTTTTGTAAATGAATTGGCAAAAATATTTAATAAGTTGGATATTGATACCCATTCTGTTTTAGAAGCAGCAGGTTCAAAATGGAATTTCTTACCCTTTAAACCAGGATTAGTTGGAGGGCATTGCATAGGTGTAGATCCGTATTATTTAGCACAAAAAGCACAAGAATCAGGATATTACCCAGAAATCATTTTAGCAGGAAGACGCTTAAATGATTCTATGGGTGAATATGTAGCTACCGAAATTTTAAAACTTTTAGTACAAAATGAAATACCGGTAAAAAACGCAAAAATATTACTATTAGGGATAACCTTTAAAGAAAACTGTCCAGACATTAGAAACACCAAAGCAATAGATGTGTATAGATCTTTAACCTCCTTTCACATGGATGTTGATGTATATGACCCATGGGCAAATAATGAAGAAATTAAAAGAGAATATGGTATTGATGCAATTACCTCGTTAACGGGTAAAAAATACGATGCTGTGATACACACCGTAGCACATAAACAATTTTTAGAGTTAGATTTTAAGGCTTTACAAAAGCCAAATGGAGTTGTATATGATGTAAAAGGAACATTGCCAAGTGAAATAGTAACTAAAAGATTATAATTTAATTAGTGTATCAAACACCATATCATACCAAAAACTTATCAAAATTCACCTTTTTAGTAACAGGTGGTGCAGGATTTATTGGTTCCAATTTAGTAGAATACCTATTAAAATACGATGTCAAAAAAGTGATTATTTTAGATAATTTTGCAACAGGACATTTAAAAAATATTGCACCTTTTTTAAAAGATTCACGTTGTGAATTGATAGAGGGAGATATCCGTGATGTAGAAGTGTGTAAAAAAGCAATGCAAGGTGTAGATTATGTATTGCATCAAGCGGCATTAGGTTCCGTACCACGTTCTATAAATGATCCTATAACTACTAATGCAGTAAATGTTTCAGGACATTTAAACATGTTGGTAGCTGCAAAAGAATCTGACACCGTAAAACGTATGGTGTATGCGGCAAGTTCATCTACGTATGGGGATCACCCAGGATTACCAAAAGTAGAAGACACAATAGGGAAACCTTTATCACCTTATGCAGTAACCAAATTGGTAAATGAATTATATGCGGATGTTTTTTATAAAACGTACGGATTGGAAACTATTGGATTGCGTTATTTTAATGTATTTGGACAGCGTCAAGATCCTAACGGAGCGTATGCTGCGGCAATACCGAAATTTATAAATCATTTTATAGCACAAGAAGACATTACCATTAATGGAGATGGCTTGCATTCGCGTGATTTTACTTTTATAGAAAATGTAGTACAAGCCAATATTAAAGCAGCCTTATCAGATCATCCAGATGCCGTAAATCAAATTTATAATGTGGCGTATGGAGAAAAAGTTGATTTAAATGAATTAGTAACTACAATAAAAGAGTCACTATCTGCGTTGGGAATAGATGTATTGCAAACCAAGATAAAAAATGGACCAGAAAGAAAAGGAGACATTCCACATTCGCTGGCAGATATATCTAAGGGAAAAAAATTAATAGGTTATGAACCTAAATTTTCTTTTAAAACAGGAATTGAAAAAACAATAAAATGGTATCATAATTATGGAAAGTAATTACTTTGCACACGAAAAAGCAGTTGTAGATGATGGCTGTATTATAGGAGACGACACTAAAATTTGGCATTTTTCGCACATTATGCCCAATTGTGTTATTGGAGCAGGATGTAATATTGGTCAAAATGTAGTTGTTTCGCCAGATGTTATTTTAGGTAACAATGTAAAAATACAAAATAATGTATCTATTTATACAGGTGTTATTTGTGAAGACGATGTTTTTTTAGGACCATCAATGGTGTTTACCAATGTAATTAATCCAAGGAGTGCGGTAAATAGAAAAGACCAATATTTAAAAACAATCGTGAAAAAAGGAGCGTCAATAGGAGCAAATGCAACTATTGTATGTGGTAATAATATTGGAGAATATTCATTTATTGGCGCAGGAGCAGTAGTTACTAAAGAAATTCCTAATTTTGCGTTAGTAGTGGGTAATCCATCTAAACAAATAGGTTGGGTAAGTGAATACGGGCATCGTTTAGATTTTGATACACAAGGAAAAGCAGTTTGTCAAGAAAGCAACCAAGAATATAAATTAGAAAATAATACCGTAACAAGAATACATTAACTATGAAAAATTTCGCACTTATTGGCGCATCTGGGTATATCGCACCAAGACATTTAAAAGCAATACAAGACACCAATAATAATTTAGTAGCCGCATTAGATCGTTTTGACTCCGTAGGTATTATGGATAGTTATTTTCCAGATGCCGACTTTTTTGTTGAGCCAGAACTTTTTGACAGACACTTAGAAAAGTTAAGACACAACAAAGGAATTAACCTAGATTATGTAAGTATTTGTACGCCAAATTACTTACATGATTCTCATATACGTATGGCATTGCGTAGAGGGGCAGATGCCATTTGTGAAAAACCATTAGTATTAAACCCTTGGAATATTGAGGCATTACAAAAAATGGAAAAAGAATCTGGACAGCGTGTTTGGAATATTTTACAGTTACGTTTGCATCAAAGTATCATTGACTTAAAAGCAAAAGTAGCAGCAGCACCTAAAGATAAAATTTTTGATGTCGATTTAACCTATCTTACCTCAAGGGGAAATTGGTATTACACTTCTTGGAAAGGCGACAAATCGAAGTCAGGAGGAATAGCCACCAATATTGGTGTACATTTTTATGATATGTTATCGTGGATTTTTGGCGATGTAAAAGAAAACATAGTACATGTACATACACACGATAGAGCATCAGGATATTTAGAATTTGAGCGTGCAAGAGTACGTTGGTTTTTATCTATAAATGAAGAGGTATTGCCAGATGAAATAAAAGCAAAAGGACAACGCACCTATCGTTCCATTACCATTGAAGGCGAAGAGCTGGAATTTAGCGGCGGTTTTACCGATTTGCATACCAAAGTATATAAAGATATTATAGCAGGTAAAGGGTATGGTTTAGAAGATGCCCGCCAAGCAATAGAAATTGTACACAACATACGTCATGCAGAACCTATTGGATTAAAAGGAGAATACCATCCGTTTGCAAAAAAACCATTAGTGAAGCATCCGTTTCAACAATAAATAAAAGAGGAGATATCTTATTAAGATATCTCCTCTTTTATTCTTTTATAATAAATTTATGTTTGTTTTTTGAGGCGATAAATTTATCAGTGTAAATAAATTGAATATCAATATCCTTACCAATATTAGAAGTAAGTGATTTTTTAATATAGTCTTCTTGTTCTTGTTGGAAATGTAGACCTTTTAAAATTCTGATTTCTAATGAGCCATTTTTTTTCTGAATAACTTGATATTTTACAGCATCAACTTTTCCCATTAAAATAGTGAGTACAGGACTTCCAATAGTTTTACCTTTTAAAACAATAAAATCAGTAATTCGCCCCCCTAAATCAATTAACTTTTTTCGTTTTTCACCTTGTTTTATTTGTGTTCCAATATCACCAGTGTCATACCTGATAAAAGGAAAGGAATAATTGAATAATGAAGTAGCAATAATTCTTCCTTTTTTATTCATAGTATTGCTATTGGTGTTTTCAGGTACAATTTCTAAAATCCCACGTTCCGTATCAATGATAAAACCATCATGATTTTTATCTTCATAAGCAGAAATTCCGCCATCATTAAGCCCATAATTATTAAATACGTTGGTATTAAAGGCTTTCTCAATAACTTGTCTTTGTTGTGCACTTAGCATTTCTGCAGTAGAAAAAACAGCTTTAAAGTACAGTTTTTTATTTGTTTTTAAACAGTAGTTAGCAAAAAAAGCCAATGAACTGGCATATCCTCTTAAAAAAGGAGGATTCCATTTTTTGATACTAAAATAGAAACTTTCTAAATCATTTTCATCCATACCAAAAGAGGAGAATGATTTGAAATTAAGTATATTTTTATTTACTTTTGAAACAATAGAAGTTTCATTTTTCACTAAGGAACCCCCTGCAATAACAGCCATTTTATCACCAATATTATAGCCAGCATAACCAAATCCCCTATATAATATAGCAGTTCCTTTAGAGTAATCTTCAATACTCATTCGGTATTTTAAAGGATCTCCGGTAGATCCCCCTGTGGAGCCATTTGCATATTTTTCTGTTGCACCATCTGGTAAGAAAGCAGCATAATTTTCAAGAATGATTTTTTTTGTTAGAATGGGTATTTTTTCTAAATCTTTTAGGCTATTAAAATCTTTAACATTTAAGTTTAACTGTTTAAATAGTGTACGGTAATATGGTATGTTTTCTTTACAATAATTAAACAGTTTTAGAAAAGCAGAAAACTGTTGTTGCTCCAATTCAGTAATACTAAATTTTTGATTTTTTATAAAATCAGCATAATAAAGCAATTCTTTACGGCCTCTTAGGGCGTAGGATAATTGTATGAAGAGTTTTGTGTTTTTCATTTATTTTGAGATTTTATACATAAGAGCTCCTAAAAATAAAGGTCTTTTATTTTTAGATTTTAGTAAACGATAAAATTTATAAAAAGTATCTTTACTAAAGAGTAACTTACCGATGCTTTGATGTCTTTTTCCAATTTTAGAAATGTTAGGGTTGGTTATTTGTTTTTGAGCATTAAAAAAAGTTCGGTGAGCATCTTTTTTCCAATTTTTAATATAATTAGTAGTAATTTTCTTTGATAGTTCTTTAATTGTATTCAAAAAATCTGGATTCCCAGTAATTATTTTCCCATGTTTAATGTCAATTTCTATAGGTAAAAAATTAAAAGAGAACCGATTTTTTAAAAATTTAAAATTTAAAATTGCAGATTGATTAATAAAATTGATGTTTTTATGTGGGGGAATATCAAATATGAAATTACCTAATGAATAAAAAATAGGCTTACTATTATATACTTCATAACCTTGAAAAGTGTGAGAGTGATGAGCAATTATAATATCAGCATTTGTGGTTGTCATTTTCCGTAATAAAGCACGTCTACTTGGCATAGGTATTTGAGTGTATTCCTCCCCTCCGTGGTAGTTAATAATTACCCAATCATGTTTTTCTTTTAAATTTGCAACAATTTTTCTTAGAAGTTCAAAATTGTTTTCTATACAAAATATACCAGGTGTGTTTGTTTTTGCAATCATCCCTTCTTTATGACAAACACCAATTAAAGCAATAGATAATCCATTTTTATTTAAAGAGATAGCATTAGATGCTTCTTTTAAATTTACTCCACCACCAAAACTTAAGCATTTATTATTATTTATAGCCTTAATAGTATCTTTATAACCTTCAGGTCCATTATCAAATAAATGATTGTTTGCCAGATTAAATACGTTAATATTACGTTGTTTTAAATACGCTATTGAATTTATGGGAGAATTAACCAACCCATCGTTTCTGAAAAAAGTTTTTTTATTTGTAGTGGGCCCCTCTAAATTAACAATGTTAAAATCTGCTTTATTAAAGGAGTCGAGTATTTTTTTATCAAATACTTCAAAGTTATTAATAACTGGATTACGAAATACCCCCGTAAAACTAATATCTCCAGTAAAATTAAGTGAAATGTTATTTTCTTGTTGCATTTTTTGATATTTTGAGTAAAAATAGGAATAGAAATAGGTTAAAAATTAACCCAACCAATCCATATAATATAATAGAATATTTTGCTTGTTTAAAATAATAGTACCCTAAATATAGTGCAGAACCTCTAAGAATAAAAAGAATTATTTCAAATAATAAATATATTTTTTGCTTTTGTAGTATTAATACTAAAGAGGATATTGGGGAGTTTAAAAACATAATAAAAAACCAAGGAATTAAATAAGTGGTGTATTCTCCTGCAATTTTCCATTCTTGACCAAAAATTATAGAAAAAATTTCTGGCGCAAAAAAGAATAAAACAGTATAAGGTAGTATACCTATCAAAATCAAGCGTTTATACATTTTTAGGGTCAGTGAATAGATATCTCCTTTTTCGTTGTAAAGTTGACTGGCTTTTCTGAAAAAAACCTGCTGTATGGAAGAGGTTAGCATCCCCATTGGTGCTTGAATAATTCGCACAGACCATGAATAAAAACCAGTGATTTTTGAGGTGTAAAAATAGTCTAATAAATATAAGGGTAAATTGTTAGAAATAGCATTTAGCACAGCATTTGGCATAGTGTATAGTGGGAATTGTTTTTGTGCTTTAAGTGTGTGTAATAGCGATTTTTTTTCAATTGGGAAAAATTTAGGAGATT
>CAZSQD010000024.1:0-8956 GCA_964608925.1 uncultured Kordia sp. | reverse complement strand
CAAAGAATAAATAAATAGAAGAAAATAAAATACCAAAAATCCTTCCAAAAATTAACCCGAATACATTTAATGATGCAGAAATTAAATGTATAAAAGCAGTGATAGACCCCTGTATTACTTTTCCTTTAGAAATACATAAGTAATTATCATTTCGATTAAGCCAATAATTATAAGATTGAAAGATGACAAGAAATAGTGATGTTAATGGTATTAAGAAAATAGTATTATAAATTGAATCAAGACCTAAAAATAATAGAATAGGATTTTTAAAGACAAGTGTAATAGCGGTTAAAAAAATAGTTATAATTCCCGCATAGATTAAAGATAATTTTAAAATAGCATAACTATCTTTTTTATGTTTCGGTAATAGTATAGCTTGTTCTAAGCGACCAGAACTAAAAATAGCAATGATATTTACAGTTGCAAAAAAGATAGCATATACTCCAATTTCGTCAGGAGAGTATATTCGAGTTAGTATAGGGCTAATCAGTATAGGTATGGCTTGTGCTAAAGCAGTACCGGTTAAAAGAGTAATTACATTTTTAAAAAAAGAGTTGGTACTATTCAATTTGTTTGAAATTAAAAATTTTATGTCACAAAATTAACTAATTTTGCACACAATGAAACTAATACAAGAATAAATTTATGATGAATAAAATTAGGTTAAAAAAAGTAAACATTTCTCTATTTTTCTTATTTTCATTAATAATACCGTTAAATCAAAAAATATCTACGGTATTTATCTTTGTCTTGCTTTTTACTTCATTGTTGACTTTTGATAAAGCTAAAGTAAAGTTTACTAAAGAAATTTTAGTGCTCCCACTTCTTTTTGTACTATATATATTATCAATGCTGGCGCATCCACCATTTAATATTGATATTGTAGCCATGAAGGTTTCGTTCATAATATTCCCCTTACTATTTATACTAAATAACTTTACAAAATTGGAGCTGTTGAAAATGTATAAATTTTTTATTTACGGTTGTGTATTGGCCATTATTTTCTGTTATGCAAATGCCTTTTATCAGTCCGTAAACTACCAAGAAGGCGCTTTGGTTTTTAATAGTTACATAATTCCAAACGCATCAATGCTAAATGGAGGTAATCATTTTTTCGGTAAAGCATTTTCCATATTTCACCAATCTGTATATTTCTCCATGTATGTAAACATTGCATTGATAGGGGTTTTAAATTTGAATTTATTTTCTAAAAAACTTACCATTGCATTAGTTTTATTATTTGCGTTAGTCATTTTCCAAATTTCCAATAAGGCAAATATTGGAATACTTTTTATACTATTATTGGTAACACTTTTGTATCAAATAAAAAAGGTGAAATTAAAATGGGCAAGTACAATAGTATTGTTAATCGTTGGGATTTCATTGGTATTAATACACCCGAGAACTAGGGCTGTTATTAAAAATGCATACGCCAATGGGGTTCATTTAGATAGAGAGGCAGAAGGTAGTACCGGAGTACGGTTGTTGGTTTGGGATGCCGCATTAACGCTGTCAAAAGCTAATTTTTTAACAGGCGTAGGGGTAGCAAATGGGTATGAAGCGCTAAAAAAAGTGTACAAGCAAAAAAGATATGTTATCCCGTATAGGAATAGATTAAATGCACACAATCAATTTTTGCAAATGAGTATAGAATGTGGAGTATTGGGATTAATCTTCTTGTTTTTACAATTAAAAACCCTGTTAAAAGCAAAAAATGGATACAAATTACTTTACACCTCTTTCTTTTTGGTGATGTTGTTTAATTTCTTTTTTGAAGCAGTATTTAATCGTTATTCGGGCATGATGAGTTATTCCTTTTTCTTTTGCCTTTTGGTGATGTTGAATACTAAAAAGACTACTTTTCTTGAGCCAGTAAATTAATTTCTGCTAAAGTAAGTGCTTTGTCAAACAATCTAAAATCATCAAAAACACCAGAGGTGTAAAACTCTTTATTTAAAGTTTTCCCAATAAGTAAAGGGGTGTTATAAACATCTAATGTACCAGTAACTGCGCGTTGATTCACTAATTTTCCATTAATATAAAATTTCATTTTATGCCCATCATAAGTTCCTGTTAAATGATACCACTTGTCTGCTGTCCAAAAATTATTTTTGGTTTGTATTTGATTGAGTTTGCCATTTATAGATAACCCAAATTTAAACACTCCAAATTTATTAGGATACAAATTACCTGTAGCACTAAATAAATATTGGGCATACGGTTTTTTATATTCTGGATATCCTTTCCATACTATGGCATTTGATCCATTACCTTTATAGGAGTCTGGTTTGTACCAAATGGCAATAGTTAACGCTTCTTCAGGGTTAAGGTCATCCTGATTTTTAATTTCAATAACATCACTAATGCCGTCTAAAAACACCGCTTTTTTAGCTTTACCAAAACGATCGATTACATATTGCCCCAACACATCTACATTTTTTTCAGGATTGTTTCTGCCATCCACTTTTAAATGAAATAACTCACGGTCAATACTAATGTTTTTATGAGTTTGTTTATGAGTTTCTACCTCCGCTTTTGGGGAGTTGTTTTCAGGTTTTTTACAAGCAACTAAAAATAAGAAGATAATAAATAAATATTTCATGCGTTTTAATTAAGTTAAAGCTCAAAGATACATAAAATAATTGCTATTTTTGAGCCCTATATGCAACACGTTTTATGAAACTAAAATTATCTACTAAATTTTATTTAACAGTATACTTTTTAATTTTAATGAGTTTGTTTCATCGTGAAATTAAATTTTATTATTATTGGAGGCATATTGCAAATTTACAAAACACTTCTTTTGGCTTTGATAATGCACGTTTATATGTGTCAATCATATTGTTTTTGATAAACGTAAAAGTGTTGTTTAAAATTAATAAAGAAAAATTATTATTTACAGTAACGACATTCTTTTTTTTGCTGTTAACCATTCCTAGTTTAATTGCTTTTACATCGGGTATTATTTATCCTGTTAAGCTATTAGTATATCATCAAATTTTGTTTTTCTCTTTATTTTTGGCATCTAAGGTAAAATTAAATTTTAGTAAATTTCCAGTTTTAAATAAAGCACATGCCTTGTACTTGTTATTTGCAATTACTACTATAGGTATTTTACCATATTTAATAATTTGGGGTCCCTATATTAATATAAAAAATTTATGGTTGCAAGAGGTGTATGAAACCAGAGCAGCTATGACAAAAGTGAGTAATCCTTATTTTGGGTACACGTTTTCACTATATAGTAAAATTATCATCCCCTTAATTATTGTACTTTCTTTAGAATTAAAAAAGTATTACATAACAATTATTGGAGTATTGTATTTAATATTGTTTTACTTGTTTGGTGGGCATAAAACAGTATATTTAGGACTTATTTTAATGTTTGTGTTTTATAAGTTAACGTATATTACTGCAGTGTCTAAAACCATTAAATGGTCTAATTTACTTATTTTATTATCACTGTTTTTAGCATACTTTGGATATCAATATGACTATTTATGGATTTTAACGTTTAGAAGAATACATTTTTTACCCGGGTTATTAGACATAGCGTATTTAGATTTTTTTAAAGAACAACCCATATATTGGTCAGAGTCCGTTTTAAAACGATTTATCAGTTACCCATTTAATGCTTCACATGTAAGTTTGATTGGAGAAAATTATTTTGGAAAACCAGACATGGGAGCCAATAATGGATTAATTTCTGATGGGTATATGAATTGGGGTACAATTGGGGTGCTGATAAATATAGCTATCGTGTCCGGTTATTTTATGATATTGAACAATTTAAAAGTTGCCCCAAAATATTTTGGACTGTTTTTGTTAATCATCTTTTCGTTTATCAGCTCCTCTATGTTCACCGTATTGCTTACGCATGGGGGTGTATTTTTATTATTAATAGCAATATTTATGCTCAATGAAAAGAAAAATTAAAGTTTGTCATGTAACATCTGTCCACCCAAGATTTGATATTCGAATTTTTATTAAGGAGTGTGTTAGTTTGTATGAAAGTGGTTTTGATGTCTCATTAATAGTAGCTGATGGGTTGGGGGATGAGCTTGTTAAAGGAGTGATGATATATGATGTTGGTAAAAGTAAAAACAGATTGCATCGAATTTTATTTAACACAAGAAAGATATATAAAAAAGCCAAGTCATTAAGTAGTGATATTTACCACTTTCATGATCCTGAATTAATGTTTTACGGTTTAAAATTAAAAGGAAAATACACTAAGGTAGTATATGATATCCATGAAGATTTAGTACAGCAAATAAAATTGAAGTATTGGATACCAAAGAGCTTAAGAAATATAATTTCCATACTATTTAAAAAAATAGAAAATTTTGTAGTTAAACGATTAGATGCGTTAGTTGTTCCGCAGCCCTATATGAAAAAAAAATACCTCCTAAAAAATAAAAATACGGTATTAGTGGCAAATTTTGTAATATTAGAAAATACTCAAGAGAATTTAAGTATTAATTATGCAAATCAAATCAGTTTTCATGGAGGAGCGCTAACTAAAGATAGGGGCGTGCTGAATATGATAAAGGCATATGCTTTATTAAAAGAAGAAAATAAATTAATACTTGCAGGTAATTTAAAAGAAGAGTTATTGAGTGAGTTAAAGAATGAAGAAGGTTGGAATAACATAACCTATTTAGGGAGGTTACCTTATGAGGATGTAAAAAAACAGTATTTAAACTCTTCCATAGGTTTAATTTTGTATAATAATGTAGGGCAATATTATTTATCTTATGCTATAAAATTATTTGAGTATATGTTAAATGGAATACCCGTGATTATGCCTAACTTTGGAGAGTGGGTTGCTTTTAATAAAGAAAATCAATGTGGTATAAATGTAGACTCAACAAATGCAAAAGAAGTAGCGGCGGCAATTAATTATCTAAATGAAAATATAGAAGAAAAAAAACGCTTGGGTAAAAATGGAAGAACGGCTGTTTTAGAAAAATACAATTGGAGTATTTCTGAAAATACATTAATTAAATTATATAATAATTTACAAAACAACTAAGAATGTTAGAAGCTATTAAAAAAGTATTAGTATTGGCTCCACATACGGATGATGGTGAGTTTGGTTGCGGCGCTACCATAGCAAAGTTTATTGAAAAAGGCATAGAAGTTTTTTATATTGCCTTTAGTAGCTGTGAAGAGTCGGTGCCTGAAGGGTTTCCTAAAGATGTGCTGAGAACAGAGGCTGTGGAAGCGACAAAAAAATTGGGAATACCAGCCGAAAATGTAAAGGTGCTCAATTATCAAGTGCGCTATTTTTCATACAAACGACAAGAAATTTTAGAAGATTTAATACAATTTAGAAAATCAATTAATCCAGACCTTGTATTAATACCCTCTTTAAATGATGTGCATCAAGATCATGCCACCATTGCACATGAAGCGGTTAGAGCCTTTAAAAACAGAAATATTTTGTGTTATGAATTGACGTGGAATAATTTTAAATTTTCAATGGATTATTTTGTAACCGTAACAGAAAAGCATTTAGACACTAAGGTAAAGGCCTTAAGTGCGTATGAATCGCAGGTAGCCATACGTAATTATGCGTCAGAAGAATTTGTAAAAAGTTTGGCAAGAGTAAGGGGTACGCAAATAGGAAAGCAATTTGCAGAGGTTTTTGAAGTGGTTAGGCTAATAGGTTAAAAATAAAATTTTATGAAAATATTGAAATATGCAATTAAAATATTAATATTTAATATAGTATTAACAGCAAGCGCTCAACAAATAATATATGTGCCAGTTGATTATGCTACAATAAAAGAAGCACATGATGCAATTCCTAATCCATTAATTGAGAATATTGAAATTAGACTAATTAACACAGGAACCTCTATACCATTAGTGCCATTCGGAACAAACTCCTTTACTTGGTCAAGAACAGGAACTATGGCCTATTCGATTAAAATTATTTCAGATGACTTCAATAATCCTGCTTCAATTAATAAATTATTTCAAGGTCATTTGGTTATTGATAATGTCAATAATCTTCATTTTTACAATTTATACTTTCAGAATTTCGCACAAGGCCTAAAAATGGTAAGTGTCAAGAATTCATCTATAAAATATTGTTACTTCAAAGGAACACATAATGGTAATCCGCTACCAGTTTCTATATCTCCAGGTACAGGGCTTATTCACATATCAGGAGTTGTAGCAAATGAAAGTGAAAACAACACTTTTAAATATAATTATATCGATGGAATATATACAACTTCTGCTAATGATTCAGTATACAACAGATGGCATTCTATTTATATATCTGAATATTCAAAAAACAATATCATAGCAGGTAATACAATACTTACACCCCAAAAGTCAGGGTCAGATATTCAATTTAATCACGGTTTTCAAGAAGACAATAAAATAATAAGTAATTGCCTTAATAAAAATTATGATACAAGTCTTCCAACAGTAACCTCAATGCAATGTATTATTTTAGGAGGAACTGCATATCCTAATACCGTGAAAGATAATATTATTAGTAATAATTATACTTTTTCTAATTTAGAAATTCAAAGAAACGGAACTGCAGGAGATAATAATAATATCGTAATTGGAGATACTATTTTAAGAGATTTAAACACTGTTAATAATAATCATTTTGATTTACAAAAAAAGGTATATGATTCCTATTGGTTGAATTATGAAACATCAAAAGTTAATGACAGAATAATAAGTGGAGATTTTAATAAAGATGGAAAATTAGATGACCTTGTTATTTTTAAAAAAGATGGTAATTCAAGAACATCAATAGATGTATTATTAAAAAGAGAAGATAATTCATTTAGTTTTTTAAGTAATATTTTAGAAGGGTATCTTTCCAATCAAATTACTAGTAGGATTGTGAGTGGAGATTTTGATAATGATGGTTATCATAATGATATTGCCGTTTTTTATGATTATGGTAATTCAGAGACACGGGTTCATATATTTAAGTTTGATGGGACAAATTTCACTTATTCAGGGCCATCAGGTTGGTGGAACTCGAGCGGTTATATTGCCAATCAAATTACTGGTAGGATTGTGAGTGGAGATTTTGATAATGATGGTTATCATGATGATATAGCTGCATTTTATGATTTTGGAAATTCCACCACAAAAATTCATATGTTTAAGTCTAACGGTTCTAGTTTTGCTTATTCAGGGTCATCGGGTTGGTGGAACTCGAGCGGTTATATTGCTAATCAAATTACTGGTAGGATTGTGAGTGGAGATTTTGATAATGATGGTTATCATGATGATATAGCTGCATTTTATGATTTTGGAAATTCTATTACAAAAATTCATATGTTTAAGTCTAATAGTTTTAATTTTGGTTATTCGGGTTCATCAGGTTGGTGGAGTTCGATAGGATATGATTCTAACAATATTGTAGGTAGATTAGTCGCTGGAGATTTTAATGGTAATGGAAAAATAGATGGTTTTACAAGTCTATATGGGTATGGTACAAAGAAGTCAAGAACGCATGTTTGGAATAAAATTTCAGGAATAAATAGCTTTAATTATGTTAATAATTCTTTAGGGTTTCCATGGGTGTTGAATTATGATACAAGTTTAAATAGAATAATATATAACTCTTTAGAGGTTCTGAATATCTTCAGTGTTGATAAAGAATTAGATTTTGATCTATATCCAAACCCTTCAAAACTATTTTTGAATATAAAATCTAAAGAGTTAATAGAAAAAGTGTTGATTTATAACATAGAAGGGGAGATAATAAAAATTATAGATAATAAAAATATATTCCTAAAAAAAATAATGGTTAATGTATCAGGCTTTAAAAGCGGTATTTTTTATGTAAAAGTAAATACTAGAAAAGGCGTATGTACTAAAAAAATAATTATAGAATAGGATGAGTGAAATAAATAAAATATTAAATAAAATCAATCACATCACTTATTTAGGAGATACTACTTGCCAAGTAGATAAAGTACTCGCCTTACAAGAAGTTGTAGGTAGTGAAAATGCCATAACGTGGTGTAGTGATAAGAATAGTGAGTTATTGAAAGCGTTAAAAACAACCGCAGTTGTAATAGTGAGTAATACTTTAGATACTACACTAAACAAAACTTTAAATTATTTAGTGGTGGAAAACCCACGCAGAGCTTTCCAGGAAATATTAACGCATTTTTTTAACTCCAAAAGAAAACCTGAAATTAGTGATACCGCAAGTATTGCAAGTTGCTGTACAATAGGGGAGAATGTATTTATAGGCAATGGCGTTGTTATAGAAGAAAACTGTACCATAGGTAATGAGGTCACTATTTTACATAATACCGTAATTTTAAAAGATACCGTTATAGGTAATCAGGTAACCATAGGTTCAAACAATACCATTGGCGGAGTGGGTTTTGGGTATGAAAAAAACAGCAATGGTGATTTTGAATTGATACCCCACATAGGTAATGTAGTTATTTATAGTCATGTAGATATAGGGAACAATACCTGTATTGATAGAGCAGTTTTGGGAAGTACGATATTGCATGAAAATGTAAAAATTGACAATTTAGTACACATAGCACATGGTGTAGTGGTGGGCAGAAACTCGGTAGTTATTGCTAATGCCATGGTAGCGGGTAGTGTGACTATTGGAGAAAATACATGGATAGCACCATCAGCAGCCATTATTAATAAAAAAACAATAGGAGACAATGCTTTAATTGGTTTAGGAGCAGTAGTAACCAAAAATGTTGATGATAATGATGTAGTTGTAGGTAATCCAGCAAAACCATTACTAAAAAAGTAAATCCTTTTAATGAAAAACAGTTTAGCTTATTTAAAAAACAGCAGGTATATTCTATTTTTAATAGGCTATTTTTTATTGGAATTTTTTACCACGTTATATTTTTATTTTATAGACGGTAACATCTTTCGGGTAGTATGTTATTACAAGCTGTTACTTTTAATTCTTTTGCTTTCCACT
>CAZSQD010000023.1:0-15998 GCA_964608925.1 uncultured Kordia sp. | reverse complement strand
AAACAGGAAATTTTATTAGTGACTCAATAGATATGTTTGTAGACTTTATTTTTCCAAAAAAATAAATATTTTAGATGAAATAAAACAACCATTATTTTTTTTGGGGGAACCTAATTTTAACTTAAAATTATGTAATAAAAGCGCTCTTTTTATATGGGCGTTTTTTTTTGTCATTCCTGCCGTAGCGGAGGAATCACACACGTAGCTCACACAAACGGACTTCTATTTTACTTTTTACTATAGCAACAATTGTCTATTATCCTTTGTGTATTATTTTCTCACTGTTATGTGATTTCTCCTATCGTTATAAATAACGCGTATATTTTTGTATTCATTTTTATTTGAATGCAATCGTTTGAGGGGTACACCTTCCCGATAGTTATCAAAATGGGCTATGCCTCTCAATTAAAACTTCAATCCCATTTTCAAGTTAAAAATACGAGGAGTTAAGTAATTAGGTACGGCAAATTGTTGTTTGGTGTATACATCCCTTACCCAAGTGTTGGTAATGGAGTTTTGTACGTTAAACATATTAAATATTTCAAAACCAATTTCAAGCCCTTTTACATGGTGTAATAAATGCCCTTTGTTAAATGTTTTATTTTCATCAACAAGTACGTATGCAAAACCAACATCAGCGCGTTTGTATGCGCGTAATCTATTTTGATATTGATACACGTCCGTATAACTAGGTGATCCACCAGGTAAGCCTGTATTGTACACTAGGTTTAAATATACTTTTAAGTTGGGCATTTTTGGTACATAATCTTGAAATAGCGCACCAAATTTTAAACGTTGATCAGCAGGACGAGCAATATAACCTCTATTGTCAATATTTTCTTCAGTTTTTAAATATCCTATAGAAAACCAACTTTCGGTACCGGGTACAAACTCACCATTTAAACGTACGTCAATACCTGTTGCATACGCTTTTGCATTGTTGTTAGCTGCATAACGAATACGTACATTATCAACCGTATATGGGTTTACGTTGCTAAGGTTTTTGTAATAGGCTTCGGTAGTCAATTTAAAAGGGCGTTCCCACATTTTAAATTTGTAATCACTGCCTACAATAAAATGAACGGACTGTTGCGCTTTTACAGTAGGGTTTACGCTACCGTTTGCCGCACGTAATTCTCTATAAAAAGGTGGTTGATGATACATACCTATTGCGGTACGGAAAATAAAATCTCTTTCCCAATCAGGTTGAATAGAAAATTGTGCACGTGGGCTAAATACCGTTTGTGTGTTGGAAATTAAATTATCCCCAGAAACCGTCCAGTTATGCGCACGCACACCAATATTATAAAAAATAGCATGATTGCCCATCGTGTTTTCTCCGTTGTATTGTACAAACCCAGAAACTCGCCCAATAGTAACATCATTTTTGGCTCTCACATTTTGAAAAGGTTCTAATGGAGCAGTAAACGGAGCGTAAGGTTGCTCATTTGTACCTAAACCTGGAGGGCGAACACTAAACCCTGCCGAATCAATTACTTCCCATTCAATTACTTTATCTCGTATGTTTTCATGCGTATATTTTGCCCCCCAACTTATTTTATGGTCGTCTTTTTTATAATTTCCACCGTGTTGAAAATTGAAAATTAAGGCATCTAAATCATTACGAGCATGATTAAGTTGTGAGCCGATACCCTCTGAAAATTCTACTTCTCCAAAATCATCATCACCTATATTGCTATTTACTTCTCCCAAACGATACTCCGCAAAAATATCATAATATTCTTCTTCAATAGTATGATAAGCAGATGTGGTGAAGCTTAGTTTGGTGTTCTCATTTAGATTGTAATTTGCTTTTATGGCTCCAAAATAGGAGTTGTATTGATCTTTTTCTTGACCTTCATAAAATACCAATAAGGCTTTAGCATCTCCTAATGAACCAAAATTAGTTTGTCTAGTTTCGGGTTGATAATTGTATTTGTTAATGGCAATATTTCCTAAAAAATTAAAACTTAATTTATCATTTATTTTATATGATAAAAAGGTTTGCACATCAGCAAATTTTGGGTCGTAATTGGTTTCGGTTTCTTTAGCTTTTACAAATAAACTATTATCACGATAACGAATACCAATGATTCCTGATAGTTTTTTATTTTTTGATGTACCTTCAACACTCATTCCGCCACCTAATAAACTAGCGTCTAAACTGGCTGCAAATTTTTTAGGAGTGCGATACGTAATGTCTAAAACAGAAGATAATTTATCGCCATATTTAGCTTGAAATCCTCCAGCCGAAAAATCGACATTATGAACCAAACTACTGTTAATAAAACTCAATCCTTCTTGCTGCCCGGAGCGTACTAAAAACGGTCTATATACTTCAATGCCATTTACGTATACGAGGTTTTCATCAAAATTACCACCACGTACATTGTATTGTGAGCTCAATTCATTATTACCACTTACCCCTGCTAAAGTTTTTAAAATATTTTCTACCCCTGCATTACCACCAGGTATTTTACGAAGCATTTTAGGAGCAATAGTGGTGATTCCTTCAATTCGTTTTCGCTTGTCACCTGTAATAATTACAGTACCTAATTGTTCTTGGTTGTATTTTAGTACAGGGTTAAATTCAAAAATTTGCCCTTTTTGTAAATTAAAGGTTTGTTGTATTTTTTTAAACCCAATATGAGAAAAGGTTAGTATTGTATTTGTGTTTTCAGGAATGCTAATTACATAATCACCCACTTGAGAGGTTTTTGTTCCTATTTTTCCATAACTAATATTTACGTTTTCTATGGGGAGGTTATTTTCATCTAAAATAACACCTGTAACTTTAGCATTTTGTGCAAAAGAAAAAGCAGTTGTAAAGAGTAATAGATAAAGAAAGTGAAAACGAGTTATCAATGCAGTCATATTATATTTTTCTGAAAAAAGTCATTTCAAAAATACTATTATTTCCAACATTATCAATTACAATTAGTTTAAATTTATTTTCGGAGGTTTTAATAATGTTATCACTAAAGTTATAGGTTAGTTTTCCTTTTTTATAATCATACTCCATTAAAATCCATTTACCATTAATGGTGGCGCGGTATTTTTTAACTCCAGATAAATCATCTGAAACTTTCATTTGTAAGGTTTTATTTTTAGAAAACCATTTGCCATTAAAAACATTTATAGGTTTAATTTTAGGTGCAGTATTATCCGTAGCTACGGTATAGCGTCCAAAACTTCTGGTTTTAGCAGTAAGTTTTCCATCTTTTTTATAACAATACGTGTAATAAGGTTTGTTGTTATAGCCTAAGCTGGCTACAAATAATTTACTTACATCTTGATTTTTATATTTATCAGTTTTAAAATGAATGTACATGCTTTTATGTAACGGAATTTGCTTGTTACCAATAGTTATGGTGTCACCATGTGTTTCATATTTAATATAAGCATCTTGGTATAATGCGTTTTTAGGTATGTAAACCGATTTGTCTTCATCATCAAAATTAAATCCTTTTTTTGCTTGCACATAATAGGGTGTTTTTTCAATATCCTTAAAATGAGTAATTTTTTGTTTTTTACCAATAATAGGAATGGTTATGGTGCGTGAGTTATTTTTAAAATCGGTTATTATTATTTTATAATTTACCTTTTCACCTTCAAGCACATAAATTTCACCATTGTTTTCTACATTTTTAATAATACTTAATGGGTTATTGGTATTGTTAAATAATTTTTGAATACGTGCTTTATACTCTTTAAAATAACTATAATCTATTAAATGATTCAAATGACGGGATTCACTAAAAGCAAATTTTTTAAAATCTAATTCATAATTTATAATTCCGTTTATAGTAGTTTGAATATTAAAAACCCCATTTTTATTGTAGGCTAAGTCTTGCAAATCGGAAGTGTTTACGCCAAAACCAATGTTACCTAAAGTGTAAATAGTTTGTGAAACGTAATTACCGCTTTTGGTAGGTGTTAATTTAATTTTTAATCTATTGTTATGTCCGCTCACCTGAGAAGTATCATTTAAAGCATAAGCAAATACGCCTTTTACAGTTGGTTTTCGAGTATCTTTTACTTCAAGACCAAAAAGCATAGGATTCATTGGGCGTTCTTGTGCATCTCTAATTTCATAGTGTAAATGTGGCCCGCCAGAACCACCAGTATTTCCTGAAACAGCAACTTGTTGCCCTTTGGTAACTTGTAGTTGTGTTGCGGTTGGGAAAAGTTCTATTTCAAAACTTTCTTTAGCGTATTGATTTTCTTTGATGTACGCTTCAATTTCAGGAGCAAATTTTTGTAAATGCCCATAAACTGTGGTATATCCGTTTGGGTGTGTAATGTATAATGCTTTACCATAGCCGTAATGTGCAATTTTAATACGGCTTACATAACCGTTAGCGGTAGCTAATACTTTTAAACCTTCCTTTTGTTGAGTTTTGATATCTACCCCTGAATGAAAGTGATTGCTACGTAATTCAGCAAAAGTACCTGCTAATATGGTTTCAATTTCTAACGGATTGCCAAAATAGTTTTGTGGTAAGTTTTCTTGAGCATAAAATAGGCTGGTAAAACAGTAAAAAATAAAAAATAGAAATGGTTTGAGTTTCATATAGTATATAGTTATATTGAATAAAATTACAATTTACATTTTAATAAACAGTAGTAAAAAGTAAATTATATAAGGCAATTTTTAAGCCAAATATAAAAATGTTAAAAAAATGTATAAAAGTAATTGCAAACGAAAATATAAATGTTAACTTTGTAACACGTACATTTGAAAAGGTTATAGAAGTGAGTGAATTATTAAAACTTGTTGATACTTTAGAAGTTAAGGTGCATAAAACCGTTAAAAAGCTTGAAGAAAAAGAGCAAATAAACAAACAGTTAGCATCAAACATAGCTTTAAAAGACGATAAAATTAAGCAACAAGCCCAACTATTAGAAAATTGGGAAGAAAAATTCAATACTTTAAAATTGACAAGTTCAATGTTAGGTAGTGACGAATATAAAAGAGAAACTAAGCTAAAAATAAATACTTTAATTAGAGAAATCGATTACTGTATTACACAGCTTTCTAAATAAATATGTAATGGCAGAGCAATTAAAGGTTAAAATATCTATAGCAGATAGAGTTTACCCTTTAACAATAAACCCAGACCAAGAAGAAGGTTTGCGTAAAGCAGCTAAAAGCATAGAAAATTTAATAAAGCAATTTGAAAAAAGTTATGCCGTTAGGGATAAACAAGATGTATTGGCCATGTGTGCTTTACAATTTGCAACAAAGGCAGAACAAAAAGGTTTAGATGTTCAAAATGAAGATGTAACAGTGCATGAAAAATTAAAAGCAATGCATCAATTTTTGGATAATTTTATATAATGTTCTTTAAAATAAGTAAATTTTACTACCTACATTAATTATTATTTTTGATAAACTCAACACGTTTTTATTAAAAAAAGTGAGTCGTTGTTGTTAAAGCAAGCTGCCTTTGAGCAGATCCTTGATCAGCAAGTTAGCTTTAATCCTGTTTTTAGGGGTTTATACAAAACACAATTAATGTAGGTTTTTTTATATAAATAAATCAAGAAAGATGGAAGGATTAATACTGCCAATTATAGTTGGCGTTTTGGGGATAATAGCTGGTTTTATAATTGCAAAAATATTAGCAAAAGGAAGTGCAACAAGTGCAATTAAAACCGCAGAAAAAGAAGCAAAATCATTGCTTAGAGAAGCTAAAAAAGAGGGGGAAAACTTAAAAAAAGATAAAATTCTTCAAGCTAAAGAAAAATTTATTGAGCTAAAATCAGAGCATGAAAAAGTAATTTTATCAAAAGATAAAAAAGCAAATGATGCACTTAAAAGAGCTCGTGATAAAGAATCTCAATTGTCAAATGAGTTGTCAAAAGCTGCAAAAGGAAATAAAGAAATAGACGAAAAACAAAAGGATTTTGATTATCGTTTGGACTTTTTAGACAAAAAGAAAGATGAAGTTGCACAACTGCATAAAAAGCAAGTAGATCAGTTGGAAGTGCTTTCAGGGATATCGGCAGATGAAGCAAAAGATGAGTTGGTACGTTCCTTAAAAGACGAAGCCAAAAGCGATGCCATGTCATTCATACAAACTAGTATGGAAGAGGCAAAGTTAACCGCACAGCAAGACGCTCGTAAAATCATTATCAATACCATACAACGTATAGGTACGGAGGAAGCAGTAGAAAACTGTGTGTCAGTATTTAACTTAGAATCTGATGACGTAAAAGGGCGAATTATTGGTAGAGAAGGTCGTAATATTAGAGCTATTGAAGCTGCAACAGGAGTAGAAATTATTGTTGATGATACACCAGATGCTATTATCCTTTCTTGTTTTGATTCCGTACGTAGAGAGGTTGCTCGTTTATCCTTACACAAATTAGTAACGGACGGACGTATACATCCGGCACGTATTGAAGAAGTAGTACGTAAAACACGTAAACAAATAGATACTGAGATTGCTGAGGTAGGTAAACGTACTGTAATAGATTTAGGAATTCATGGCTTACACCCAGAGTTGATAAAAATGGTAGGACGTATGAAATACCGTTCATCTTACGGTCAAAACTTATTACAACACTCCCGTGAAGTTGCCAAACTATGTGGTTTAATGGCAGCCGAATTAGGCTTAAACCCTAAGTTAGCAAAACGTGCAGGACTGTTACATGATATTGGTAAAGTACCTGAAGATGATGTAGAAATTCCGCATGCATTATTAGGAATGCAATGGGCAGAAAAACACGGTGAAAAACCAGATGTTTGTAACGCCATTGGAGCACATCATGATGAAGTAGAAATGAAATCATTATTAGCGCCAATTGTACAGGTTTGTGATGCTATTTCAGGAGCAAGACCAGGAGCAAGACGTCAAGTATTAGATTCATATATACAACGTTTAAAAGATTTAGAAGAAATTGCTTTTGCCTTTACCGGTGTTAAAAAAGCATACGCAATACAAGCAGGTAGAGAATTACGTGTAATTGTAGAAAGTGAAAAAGTTAGTGATGAAAAAGCAGCAAACTTATCTTTTGAAATTTCACAAAAAATACAAACGGATATGACCTACCCAGGGCAAGTAAAAATAACCGTAATTAGAGAAACTAGAGCAGTAAACATAGCTAAGTAATCTTATTATTATTTTAAATTAAAAACCAGAACAGTAATGTTCTGGTTTTTAATTTTGGGGTAATACCAATTTAATTTTTTGATGTCGTATAAATGAATTGAAATAATTTTTATCAGATTAAGGCAAAATATTTAAACATAGCCTTTGCTATGGGTCAATATTTTAACGAAAATATGATGAAAGTTAAACGATTTCATTGCGACATTAAAATGTTAAATTGGTATAATAGCTAAAAAAGGATATTCTCGATGCTCCATAGCTACTATTAACGCAAAAAAAGACTATTTTTGCAATCAAATTAAGATTACCATGAAATTAGGAAGAATAAATAAATTAATAATAGATAGAGATACCGAACCAGGGTTATTTTTATTAGATGAAGAAGAAAACGATGTATTATTACCCGGTAAATACATCCCCAATAACTTTGAAATAGGAGATGAAATAGATGTTTTTATTTATTTAGATAATAACGAACGCTTAATTGCCACTACTTTAAAACCAAAAATAGAATTACATGATTTTGGTTGGTTGCAAGTAAATCAAGTAACTAAATATGGTGCTTTTTTAGATTTAGGTATTGAAAAAGATTTATTTGTACCCTTTAATGAGCAAGCACGCCCAATGCAAAAAGGAAAACACTATTTAGTGTTTATGTATTTAGATGATAAGACGGATAGGTTAGTAGGGAGTAGTAAAATTAATAAGTTTTTATCAAATGATGAGCTTACTGTAGAGCTGTATGAAGAGGTGGATATTATCATCTCTCACATGACGGACATGGGTATTAATGTAATTATTAATCAAATACACCGTGGTTTAGCGTATGAAAATGAAGTTTTTAGGGATTTGCGTGTAGGCGATCAAGTAAAAGGAATCATTAAAAAAATACGAGATGATAATAAAATAGATGTATCCTTACGTCAAACAGGTTACCGAGCAATAGAGCCTGATGGTCAGCGTATTTTAGTGGAGTTAGGTGATAATGATGGCTATTTAGGCTTGACGGATAAATCCAATTCTGAAATTATACGCCATGTATTACAAATGAGTAAAAAGAGTTTTAAACGTGCAATAGGTACGTTGTATAAAGCACGTAAAATTGAAATTAAAGACGACGGTATTTATCTAATAGAAGAAATAACCGATTAAATTGTAGGACGATAGCCAATAGGAAGGTGCAAAATAAATTTTATAGTATTATAACAAAAGGGTTTCATTAAAAATGAAACCCTTTTGTTATACTATTTAAATATTATGCTTCTGTATTTTCAGAAGCGTTATCTTCAGCAGCTTCTTTTTTACTTTCAGCAGCGGCGGCCGCTTCAGCTTTTTGTTGTTTTAAAATAGCTCTTATTTGCTGTGCTTTCTTTTTCCAAGTGTCTAAGTCGGCTTTTTTAGTATCTATTTTTTTATACACCTCTTTTACTAACGGGTTGTCTTTTTTAGCATTCGCAAAAAAGGCTAAGTTGTTTTCAAACTGTAAAATTTCGGATTTTATTTCATCCATTTTACGTTTTACAAACACCATTTCATTATCCATAGCACGTTGATCACCTTCTAATACATTTAATTTATTAGCGTATTTAATGGCTTCAATTTCACTTTTATCAATATCCAATTGGTTAAATAAATCGTCTATTTTTTGGTTAAACGTATCATTTACCTCACGTTTGTTGCGTGGTACATACCCTATAGCTTTCCAGTTAGCAATATGCTCTTTTATGGTTGTTAGTTTTGCTAGATGGTCACCTTCTAAAGTAAGATCTTTTAAGGTTTCTAGGTAGGTTTCTTTTTTAGCTAAAGCTTCTACTTCAGTAGCATTGGCTTCGTTTCTTTTTGCATTTATTTTATCAAAATAATGATTACAAGCTCCTTTAAATTTTTTCCAAAGCTTATCACTATCTTTACGTGGTACATGCCCCACTTTACGCCAATCTGCTTGAATTTTTTTCATTAGCGGAGTGGTAGTTGAAAAATCATCATTATCCTTATTGTCTTCCGCAATTTGTATTAATGCTTGTTTTTTCTTTAAGTTATCTAATTGCTCCTTCTTAAGTCCTTTATAATATGTGTTTTTAGTTTTATTAAAGTTTCTAACGGAAATTTTAAAGCTTGTCCATGTTTTTTCAGTTAGTTTATAAGGTACTTTTCCTGCATTAAAAAAGAGTTCCCTTAATGCTTCAATATCTTTTATTTTTGATTGCCAATCTTTATGAGACTCTACAATATTAGCTGTAATTTCATCTATTTTTGCAATAATGGCATTTTTGTTTTCTAAATTTTGTTCATAAATTTTATCAGCTTCGGCAAAAAAGGCTTGTCGTTTTTTATGAATAATTTTTGTGGCTTCACTAAACTGTTCCCATATTTCTTCTCTAAATTCTTTAGCTACAGGTCCAATTTCTTCTTTCCAAAGTTTATGTAAGTTTTGTAGTTCTCTAAAGGCTTTATTAATATTATTATCTTGAGCAAGTTCATTTGCCTTTACTACAATTTTTTGTTTTTCTTCTAAATTGTGTTTAAAATCTAAATTTCTAAAATCTCTATCTAAGTGTAGATAATCATAAAAACGCTCTACGTGATGATGGTACGTGTTCCAAACCGTATTGTAACGATCACGAGGTATTGCACCTGCATTACGCCACTCTGCTTGTAATTCTTTAAAATCATTGTAGGCAGCATTGATGTTTTCGGAATTTGCAATTAAATCCTTTATTTTATCAATAATGGTATTTCTGGTACTTAAATTATTTTTTAAGTTTTGCTCTAAATCTTTATAATATGCGTTTCTTTTTGATCGGAAATTTGCATACGCATTTTTAAAGTTATTTTGAGTGGTGGAGTGATATCTAAAATCAATAATATTACCACCTTCAGCTAAAAATTCTTCTTTTTTAGTGTCTAAAAACTCAGAAAATTTACCGTCAAACTCTTCCTTAATTAAATTAACTTGTTTGTTTATGGTTTGAACCGCATGATTTTGCAACAAATTTTCTAATTCCACAACCAAAGTATCCATATCCATGGCATGGTAATCCTTTTCTTCAATTTCATGACGTTTTGCATTTTCATTGTCCTCCGCATCTTCTGCATTGGCATGTTCAATTTCTTGCAAAGCATCATCTTGTGTTGCTGTTGTTTCTTCATTACTTACAACTGTTTCTATTGGTGTAACAGTTGTATTTTCGGTTGTTCCTTCTGCTTGTGGCAGGTTATCTTGTTCAGACATCGTAAACTAAGTTTAGAGTTATCAAATAATTTTGATGTGAAAGATACTAAAACAAGGTGTATTTGCGCGCGTAAATTGCTTATTTATTCCAAATTCCCCAAGATTTTTTTGCTTGAAGCACTAGCATTTGTTCGCCATTTGTTGTGGTTGCTCCATTTTTCTTCCCTTTTTTTAAAAATAATGTTTCCGTAGGGTTGTATACTAAATCATATAAAAGGTGCTGGTTTGTGATGGACTCGTAGGGGATATTAGGGTACTCATTTATGTTTGGGTGTGTGCCTAAAGGGGTGCAATTAATAATAATTTGATGCTCTGAAATCACAGCAGACGTAAGGGATTGATAGCTAAAGTTATTGCTTTTTGTACGGGATACAAATTGATATGAAATATGCATTTTTTTTAAAGCATAGGCCACTGCTTTTGATGCGCCTCCTGTACCTAAAATTAATGCTTTTTTATGGTGTTTTTTTAATAATGGTTGTAAGGATTTTTTAAAACCATAGGCGTCCGTATTATATCCTTTTAGTTTTCCTTTTTTAGTAATACGAATGGTGTTTACAGCACCAATACGTACTGCTTTACCACTAACTTTGTCTAAATAAGGAAAAATGGTTTCTTTGTAAGGGATGGTTACGTTAAGTCCTTTTAAATTGGGAGTTTCTTTTATAATTTTTTTAAATTCGGATAAAGAGTTGATATCAAAATTTTGATAAACAGCATCCGTAATATTATCATTTGCAAATTTTGAAGTAAAATATTTTTTTGAGAAGGAGTAGCTAATGTTTTTTCCTAATAAACCGTATGTTTTTTGCATTTGTTGTTTTATAAAGATTTTCTTTTATTTTTATTGCCGTACCATTCCAAAGCTACAATAACTAAAATACCTAACAAAATATAGGTTATAGC
Organism: uncultured Kordia sp.; assembly: GCA_964608925.1. Lineage (GTDB taxonomy): Bacteria > Bacteroidota > Bacteroidia > Flavobacteriales > Flavobacteriaceae. The sequence continues at coordinate 4,742 of CAZSQD010000023.1, read as the reverse complement.
AATTGCAGTTTGTGTATTAAATTCTGGAATGTAATGTTTGTAATTTAGCATTATTTTTTGCTGATTGGCGTCTAATATAAAACTTCCATTTACGGCGGTTTTGTAAACCGTTTCTTTCCACGGCCAAATAACCCCTAGGGATCCTATAATAAAACCTGTAATCATACCAATTACGGAAGCTTTGTAATGTTTTAATAAGTAATTAATAAGATGAGAGAAGCTAACCATTCCTACAACGGAACCTGCTGTAAATACAGCTAATACTTGAAGCATTCGCATGCGTTGGGGGTTGTTGGTGAAACTGAAATCACCCGTAATAATATCTTTAAAAGTATCATATAAGGCGTTTACAGAATCAACTAAAAGTAAGACATAATTTCCTAAAATTATTAAAATAAAAGATCCTGATAAACCGGGTAATGTCATACCTGAAACACTTATGATACCACATAAAAAAACAAAAAATAAATTGTCATTTTCGGCAATTGGATTCATATAGCTAATGTATAAACCAATTAAGGCGCCTGTTATTAAAAATAGGATTGCTTGTATATTCCAATTTTTAAAATGTTTGCTAATGGCATATATGGAACCTATAATCATCCCGAAAAAAGCACTCCAAACATAAATAGGGTATTGTGCAATTAAATAGTCTAATAATTTTGAAACCGAAAAAAAACTAATGAGCATCCCTAAAATAATAGCAAATAAAAATTTACCATTAATGTATTGAAAAAAAGAGTTCCATCTTCCTCCAAAAAATAATTTTAAAGACCTTCCATTTACGCGTTGTAATGAGTAAATAAACTCTTCATAAAAACCACCAACAAAAGCTACAACACCTCCAGAAACACCCGGTATTTTATTGGCTGCTCCCATTGCTAACCCTTTTAAGGTAAGCAAAAAGTAATCCCAATTGGTGCGTGTTGGTTTCATATTAGTTTGCTTTTTGGCTGCCTATTTTTTCTAAAATAAAGATGGTTAAAAACCCAATTATCATCAGGCCAACCGCATACATTACTTGTGGGTTGGTTTGGTATAAGTTTTCAAATGTATTGGGTAGTATGGGTTCTTGTAAAACCGGAATCACAACGCCTTTACTATCGGTACGGGTGCTTATTATTTCTTTCCACGGCCATATAACTCCTAATGACCCTATGATAAAACCTGTTAATACTGATAAAGTAGTGTTTTTATAATTGGTAAATAACCATTTTAAAACTTTACTAAAACTTAATAGTCCAATTACGGCACCTGCTATAAAGATGGCTATTTTTTTTAAGTCAAAATCATGAAAAGCAGTACTTAGTGTGTGGTATGCGCCTAATAGAACTAAAATGAATGAGCCTGAAATACCTGGTAAAATCATAGCGCAAATGGCAATAGCAGCGGAAATGAATAAAAATAAATCACTGTCATTATTGGCTAAAGATGGGAGAGTGGTAATATAATACGCTACAAATGCACCAATAAGTAGTGCAATGCTAGTTTTAAAATTCCATTGCTGTATTTGTTTTGCAATAAATACAATACTGGCAATGACCAATCCAAAAAAGAATGCCCATATTAAAATAGGATGCTGCTCTAAGAGGTATTTTGCCAATCGCATAAAGGAAATAAAACTGATGCCAACACCTATAAAAAGTGCGGCTAAAAAGTTGCCGTTAACTTGTTTCCAAACCCCTTTAATACCTTCGTTTTTTAAGGTTTTGAATAAGGAGAAGTTAATGTTGTTAATTGAAGAAATTAACTCTTCATAAATACCAGAAATAAAAGCAATTGTACCTCCAGATACTCCTGGTACTGCATCTGCTGCGCCCATAGCCATTCCTTTTAAACCAATAATGAGATAGTGTAATAAATTTCTTTGCATTTTTTAAATAAGTTGATTGTAACAAAGATAGTTTAAGAATGGTAAATATTGATTATTAAGAAGATTATTCTTTTTTTGTTTCCGCAATGATAACCCCAAAATTTCCATTTAATGAATGCCAATTTTTTTCTGGCAAGTAAGTTTTTGAGACAAAACCATCTAAATAGAGTGCGTTTTTACAACCTAAATTTTTAAAGTAAGTAGCAAAATCATAAAAATTTATTTTTTGTTTAGACATCGCAAATATCATGTTATTATTAGGTAAAATTCCAACGCCATTTCTGATGTTTAAGTTTTTTGATCCGATTTTAAATTTTGAATGAATTTCTCCATCTATTAATAATAAAGGTCCTGATTGTGTAGCGAATTTTATATTATGATTCTTGAAATGGGTAGTTTTGCAAATAGTTCCTTTTTTGTTATTAGTAATGTAAAACACTCCATTTGGTTGCATATAAAAATTACCGTAACTTTTTTGTAAAGTATCTATTTTAGTTTTTATAACCCCATTTTCTATAAATAATCCTTGTGGTGACAAATCCTTTTTATACATACCGCCATTCATCGCAAAAATTAGTTTTTCTTGATTAGTGTTTACCGTTTTTTTTAAGTTTCCAAAATTTTTAAAATTTACATCATTAGCATCTTTCCAATAGAAATTTAAGTTCTGTTTTTTAAGGTTGACAATATGATGTAAAATATCAGGATTTTCTATTACAATCAGCTTCTCTTCTGTGTTTTTGTTTTTTAAAAACAGTACAGATTTTAAAATTAATAGCATCAATAATAAACTAACTAAAATTTTGGAAATAGGAGAGAACATAGTTTTTTTTAGGTGTTTTTTTGTCAGTTTTTCTTTGTGATTTTTTTTCTTCCCAAATTAAAGATGTAGGATATTATCAAAAATATTACCAACTATTTCTGTAAAACCACCAATAAAATCTAAAGCCATAAACTACAAGTACTTATCAATAATTTCTTTAACGGATTTTCGATTATATACTCTGGTAAATAATTCTTCTAAAATCATTACGTATTCCTTTTCTTCTTGTAGCGCGTTCACTAAATGGTATTGTCCTTTTTGAGGTTCATTAGCTAAATAATATAAACCTGCTAAACGAAATTCTATTTCGGCATTTTCGGGGTAAAACTCTAAGCCTTTTAATAGGTTTTGTATGGCAGCGTTAATTTCACCTAATTGGTGTAGTAAATCACTACGTTTTAACCAAGTTGTTAGTTCGTAATTTCCTAATTCAATTATTTTTTGATACCCACGTTCCGCTTCTTCATAAAAACTAAGTTTAAAATTTATTTGAGCATAGCGTTTCCAATATGAAATATTTGCACCGTCAATAGCAATGGCTTTATTGGTGTAATATAACGCTTTTTGGTAGTTTTTTAGTTTGTAATAGTAATCTGTTATGGCTTGCCATCCTTTATCTAATAATGGGTCTTCATGTACCGTTTTGTAATAATATTGTATTGCCATTTCTTCATTATCTAACTTTTCATAGCATTTGCCAATACGTAAATATGCAAATGAAGTGGGGTCATCTAATTGAAGTGTTAATAGATAGTTTTCAATAGCTTCTTGATAACGTTCTAATTTTTCTAACACTTTACCTTTTTCAAAATATGCGCCAATAAAAGTGTCTTCAGAAATTATTGCAAAATCAAATGCAGTCAATGCTTTTTTATTTTCATTGGCAGATAAATATTGTTTTCCTAATTGATGCCAACCTACCTCAGAGTATGGGTTGATGTCTAAAAAGTCATTTAAAAATGTAATGGCTTCTTGGTGTTGCTCTAAAAAATCAAAACAATAAATAACATTATAAAGAGCTGCATAATCTTGGTTGTCTTCTGATAAGCACAATTGATAACATTTTTTAGCGTTTTCAAACTCTTCTAAAAAAAGATATTCCATTCCTAAAAGGCTATAAACATCTGCTTTGTCATCAGTTAAGTTTAATGCTATTTTTAAGGTTTTTACGGCTTCTTTGTGTTGATTTCTTTTACTTTGTACAGTAGCTTTTTGAATATACAACTCGTCATTATTTGGGTTTAACGTGTATAGCTTATTTAGTAATTGATCAGCCACATCTAAACGATCTTCAAAAATATAGAGTTCTACTTTAAAAAGCATTAAAGTAATGGAATTTGGATGTTGTTCCAAACCAATTTTTATGGCTTTTTTTGCTAAAGGTATTTTCGCTAAATCTAAATAATGCTCAATAATGCGTTCAAATTCGATAGAATCAAAAAAGAATACATTGTTGGTTTTTAGCATTTTTTCAAATCTATTAACCGAGAAGTTGGGTTCATTATGTTCACTTAATTGCATAATCCTTCTATTTTAGGTTAATCGTGGGGCGATAGCCCAACGGTTTAATTACATTAATACTTCATACATAAGGAGAGGAAGTAACAGCTTTAATTAGGTAAGTTTATTAAATTTTTAATGCGTAAACTTTTATTAAAAGTAGTACTAACTTACTTTACTTTTACATAATAGTCGGTTTACTTATTCACAACTTAATTAACAGTGATTTTTGTAAATCTGAAAATATTGCGTAGTTAACTAGAAAGAGAGTTTAAAACTTCCAAAATAATTGCACATCCTTCAATAATTTCATTTTCAGTTATGGTTAGTGGTGGTGTGATGCGTATGGCATTAGGTTCAAAAAGTAGCCAGAATAATATTAAACCTTTATTTTGGCTCTTTAAAATAATTTCATTGCAAATTATTGGAGTATCAACCAATAGTGCCAACATTAAACCTTTGCCTCGTATTTCTTTAATTAGTGGATGTTGTAGGTGTTTACGTATGAGTTTTTCTTTTGTTAGGACGTCTTTAATTAGTGTGATT
>CAZSQD010000022.1:0-16144 GCA_964608925.1 uncultured Kordia sp. | reverse complement strand
AACTTCAAATTCATTTTGGTATGCAAATAGAGATGCCGCATAAATTCCTTTACCGTTATTTACTTCTAATACTAGCCCATTATCATCTACTAATGATATTTGTTTTTCTTTTCTTAATTCATTTTCATTTGGACCTGAATATGTTTCATATAAATGCACTTTACCGTTTTCTTCAATCCATTCATTCCTTGAAAACCCTACCACCTCATTGTCTATTTTTACAATAGTTTCATATGGAATACTTAATATGTTTTTTTCAATTAAAAACTGTAATGGACTATAATAATCATATGGGTATTTTACTTCTGAAACTTCTGCTATACCAGTGCTTAAAGTTTTAGTTGTTTTATTTAATTGCCCTCTTAAACTATATTCATAATCAATTTCAGAAGCAATTGATTCTCCATTATTGAAGAAAGTTTCTTCTGATTCCGATTCTTTTGCTATTAAGTATCGTTTGTTATTTCTAACTGATGAGAAGGAAGTTTTAGACCATATTGTAGAATTTTGTTTCTTTAAAATATTATTTTGATCATATACTTTTACATTTATTGGTAAGCCCGTTAATAATAAATCATCACTTCCATTTTTATATGTACTAACAACTTTTCCGATATTACCAGTACCTGCACCTTTATTCTGAACAATAACCTCTCCATAATAAGTCAAATCATTACCGGGAGTAGATGAAGGGTTGTTATAGGTATATTGTATTTTCTTTATATTTCCTTCATTATTATCAATAAAAATATGATCTACAACAATATCGTATATTTGGTTATCAAATTTATCATTAATAATTCGGTATAAGTATGGAGTATGAGAGCCATTTATAGATAATCCTTTTATCCAAATAGTTTTTGGTGACATAAAAGAGCTATTGCCTCCAAAAACTCTAGAGTAATTAGTATAACGCTCTTTACTTCCTAAGTTAATTGAGCCTAATTGATTATTAGCTTTATTCATATATAAATAGGTGCTCTTTTCAAAATGAATGTTTCCTGTTGCCTCTTCAACAAAAGTATGACTTAGTCCATCTGAATGAGTAAAATTATTACCATACTGTAGGCCACCAATTAGTGTATATAAAGAGGTAGATAAAGGTTGGTTTACTTTTTGAAATATTTTTTTCCCAGCTATCGTAAACTCTCTATTAATACCATTAGCTATTGAGCCATGATATTGAATTCCATTTAGTAAGCCGTATGACCAACTATTTGTGTTGGGGTTATATGTATGATGTGCAACACCATAAAATGAGTTATGTCCTTGAAAAGTATATACGTCTTCTCCAAAATTTATACTAGAATAATACCAAGCAGAATTAGGTAAAAATCCTTGAACCCAGTTTACTCCATTAAATCGAGCTGTTTTATAAGGTTGACCTGTAAACCAACCATATAGGGTGTACAATCCAGAACTACTAGGTTGAAGAGGGTGTTGGTCAGAAGCAGAGCCCATTATATTATCTACAGAAATTAAATTGTAATTTGTATCCCATCTTAAAAAAAACTCTGGATTATTATCTGCTACAAAAGATGTCATTGCATTATCAGGATAAAAATAACTTGCCTTTCCTACATCATTTATAAATGGATCTGCACTTGCTGACCACGATTTTGTTTGCCATTGTTTACTTGCATCTAAATAATGCATGTAATAATTATCTGAATGATGAACTCCTGTTGCTTGATCTGCGCCTCCATCCTCGTCTAAACATAATATAAAGTTATTAGTTGCCGCATAATAAAACTCTCCATAACCATGAGGGAGTAATTTTAACTTCCACTCCTTTCCGTTCCATCTAAAGGTTTCTAACCTTCCATTTTCATGTGATCCTAATGCTACAAAATCTGAACCTGTCAATAATTTTGGTTCACTAATAGATTGCATATTTCTAGAATATTCATTCCATGTTCTTCCATTATTTTTAAGATGAAATAAGTAAATATTTGAATTTGCTCCATGATTAACAGAAAAGGCATAAAAATCATGACCAAATCGTGCTTGAAAATTTTCCATCCGTCCGCCAATTAATCCACCAGGTGCATTATCTTTTAATAAATCTGGCAATATAAATTCTTCTGAAACCCATTGTTTACCGTTCCATGTATTTCTAATAAATTTAAAACGATATTTTCCGTTATAAATAGCACCAGATGACCTAAGTACCATGATACTATATTTGTCACTTACATGTGTTGCGTAATAAATATAACCAGAAGTAGAAGGTACTCCTCCTGAAAATCTATTTGCTCCATTTGTAAATAATAATTTATTTTGGTAATTATATGTAACAGCACCTCCTGTTGGATAAATCACTTTTTTTAAACCACCTTTATAATTACCTGCAGTAAAATATTCAAAAAATTGTAACGGTAAATCTTCACTATTTGAGTTTTTATGACTTGTTTTTTTTACACTTGTTAAGTAACGCTTCATAAATAATGAGCCACCTAATGTAGTGTAGTTAAGCGTATGTGTACTTATCAATTCGTTTACTTTATTGTGTATTGTAACAGAATTTAAATACCTTTTTTCATACCTATCATGATAAGCATCTGGCTCTGAAGCCTCTTGGTGAGGGTCATAAAACTCTCCCATTGGACTTTTATAACCATAATTTAATGTTATTTTACTACCTCTTGAAGAAGTAATCATTTGTAAATAAGATGCTTCTGTTTGTTCTTTGCCTGAAATAATTTGATTTTCTTTTATGTAATCAAAAGTTAAATTGTTATTCCATTGGTCTTTAATTTGATATAAATTATAACTTATAGCATACTCCTTACTATTAGTACTGTATTGTTTAGAGTGACCAATCCAATTACCATAACGTATGGCATATTCTTTTGCATCTTTACTGTTAGGCTTACCAAAAATGTATATTAAGCCATCATCTTTAATAACTTCCCAATAATCTCCAAAACCACTATCAAAATGATATTTAAACTTCCATAAACTATACTTTTCAGTAGCATATATCCAAGCATTTGTATTGCCATTATCGTGTTTTGAAATACAAATTAATTTATTTACACCAGATCCGTTTTGTAAATAAAAATCATCATCATCTCTGGTGCCAGTACTTTTAAAATCTACAATTATTTTATTGGTATTTATTTCCCAACCTACACCAACTACTGATGTAGCAGCGTATTTGTTTGTTTGCTGAGCTGTTTTAAAGGCTCTTAAACTATTATAGCTAGCATTTAAGCTAAACCCTGTGCTTCCTGCACCAATAGAAGCTAAAGGTATTGATAAGTTTACTTTACCTGTGGTTTGATTTACACTATTTTGTATAACGCCTTCTATATTACTACCCAATTGAAATGAGGAGTTAGCTGGTAAACCAATGTCATTACTGCCACTTGCGCCTCCAGATGATTTATTAGCGTATCCTATGTCTACATTTGCATCAGTATTTTTAATGGATAGGTTAGGTTTACTAATTTCCTTTGATGTAGTTAACTCTTTGATGATTATTTCTTTTTCTTGACCGCTTACGGTTATCGAAAAAGAAATTAAGGCTAAGTAAAATAGTATATTTTTCATTTATTAATTTTTAATTTTATTTAGTAAAACTCCAATTGTTAAAATACTCTTGTGTTCCATTATATTTCCGTTCAATAAATAAATTATTATCGTTTAAAATAGTTATTTTTGAATATAATAATACATCTAAACTGGGTATTAGCACCACGGGTACATCAGCATCTTGCATGAGTACTGCATTTTGTTGATTAAATACAATTTGATTGCCATTAATGCTATACGTACCAGTATATTGATATGTAGGGGCATCATTTATAGCACAAGTGATATTCCCTGACTTTAGGTGTGTGTAGGTGTAATTAGCATTTAACTCTAAATTATTTTGCACCGCACACCTATTAACTTCATACCATTTACCAAATAATAAATTAACGTTAATATTAGCTGTTGTTGCCTCATCATCAGATGAACAAGATATTGCTAAAAATATTAAAAATAGTAGTGTTATTTTTTTCATAAATATTATTCTTTTCTAATTATTCCAAAGAAAGATACAAACCCGCCTCTAAACAAAACAAGTAATATATCACCTTTTGTTTCAAAATTAGCAGGTATTAATATACCATTAATTGTATCAACAAATTCATCAATTTTAAAGTCCCATATATTTTTGGGGTGAAGTAATTCAAACTCATCGTCAAAAAAAATTGCTTTGATTTTTCCATCAACTACATCTATAGAGCTAATGTTTTCATCCACACTTAAATATTTTTGTTGATGTCTTGTAACTATTTTTTTTGAGACTAAATCATCTATATTAATCCCTAATTTATATGGAGTAAGGTTTAATGATTCATTCCATTTCCAATATTTAACACTTTTTCTCAAAATCCTTTTTTTATTTTAAAAATCTAATCCATTTCTCCATCTTTCGTATCCATTTCCTGTTTTTATAGCATCATTTGTATAAATTTTATATTGAAAACCTTTTTTATAATCAATACCATAGTCAAATAAACTTTTTTCATGAGCAGATTTATAATTCATTTTTTGAAATTTCATCAGATATAATTCTCTAATTTCATGAGTGTAAAAATTTAAATCTATACTTGTAGCAGTAGTTTTTCCATTCGCAATATTTTCAAGTCTATTTATCATTACGTCATTTGCCATATCATAATCAAATTCAGATTTAGATAAATGAGATTTTATTTTTAAAATACCTGATTTTGTAATACTTACTTTTTCTATACTAAGAGCTTTTCCATTCCAAGGGTTTGTATTATGTGATTTAGCATCGATATATGCAGATCCAAATCCTGCAGTAGCGCCAATGGCAGCACCTGTTTTAAATCCTTGAGCAGCTCCATCTATTGCTCCATCTAATGATCCTGTTGTTAAATAACCTGCCGTACCACCACCAACTGCACCACCAACTGCACCACCAACTGCACCATTAATAGTTCCTTGTAATACAGGGCTAGTTACTTTAAGTCCGTTTATAATTACAGCACCAAAAACTTTATTTGCATATTGCCCTGCAACAGAACCGGCTCCTCCTGAAACACCACCAATAAAACCACTTTGTATTGTTGAGTTCCAATCTACATCACCAACACCAACACCATTGCCTGTTTGTCCAATTACATTATTAGTAGCACCCATTAAGGCTCCTCCTCCAATTGCTATTGCTGCCGCACCCCCGCAAGTTCCACATGCCGCAGTAGCTCCTCCTACAACAGCTCCTACACCAAATGAAGCTAATCCTTCTCCAAAACTATCTATATTATCCCAATTCATTGCTACATTGATAACTCCCCCAATGACAGCACCAATTGCAATATGAATCCACTCACCATTTGGGTCAGTCATCATAATATAATTGTTACCCATAGCGACATATGGACTAACAAATTGATTTTGAGGATCGGAATTAAACCAACGTCCTACCGATGTGTCATACATACGGCTACCAAAATCATACATTTCATACCCACCAAAAGCTAACTGCTCTTTTCCTTGAAAGTAATAATTATAATTAGAAGCACTCCCCGCAACCACTGCACCAGAATGAGTAAGACCCATTGGGTAATAATTGGTATGTGATAGTATTTCTACTGTAGTAACGATACCATTCAAGTCTGCATCAGAAAAACTTAAACGGTTATTGCCTAAATGATCTTTCAATACATAGGTGTAACTATACCCTGCAGTATTATTATTTTGGGCATATCCTTCAGGTGTTGGAAAGTATAACAATTGTGAGTTTCTATATTGAAAACCACCAAAATATTCCGTAGTAATTACGGTTGCTCCATGAGTAGTAATCATTTTTAACTTATTACCTGCAGCATCATACGTGAAATCAATAATGTCTCCATTACTAAATACAACTTTGGTAACTAAATCTATATAATTATATTCAATAGCATCTATGTTTTTATTACTATCTTTTATTAGGTTTGCATTACTATCATATTCATAATCATTGCCTGTAGTATTCCCGTCAATAAACCCTGTATTATTACTGGTATTATCATCTATTGATAATAACTTATTACCTGCATCATAATGATATGCTAAATTATCAATATTAATTGTTGCCCCACCTGAGCCAACACCATTTCTTATTACTCCTGTAATATTACCATTACTATCATATCCTGTTACAAAAGCTCCAAACTTATTAGGGTTATTTACTAAGGCACTCCCTTCGCCGTAACCTGCTGTTTTATATCTACTTAACTTATCATAGGTATAGCTATATGATTTATTTGTATTATCAGTTGCCGATTTCCATATTGTTTGAGAAATATTTCCATTATATTGAGGGGTAACACCTAATAAACCATTACTGCCTGCTTGATAATTCATTTTATATGCAAATAAATCTGTACCCAAATTATCAATGTCATTAAAGTTTGTCAGCCAACCTCTAATATTATAAGCATAATCTATGGTTTGTAGTCCAGATTCATTATTTTGAATTTCTAAATTGTAAATTACCCCTCCTATGTTATAAAACGAAGTGTCTCCTAATAAACTACCAGAAGAAGGTGTTAGTGAGGTATAAAAAGTAGTTCCATTTTTTTTATAATGAATAGTTCCATTAATTCGTTGTATTTCAAAAAAATCATTTGCAACATAGGTAGTCATGAGTCCCTTATTTACTCCTGATTCATAGATGTGTATATTACCATTTGCTCTTGTGTAAATGGCATATTGTATGCTATTGTAATTTGCATTAACATTAGAATTAGATAAACCAACCATTATGTATTTATTATTCTGACCTACACTGTACGTTAGTTTTCCGTTATTTTGAATAACATTTGTAGTTGCTAAGCCTGAACTCCAAGAAGATACTCCTGTTTCTTTTTTGATTTGTACAGCACCACTTGTTAATTTTCTAACATTTAATCCTGCAATGTCAGTATAATCACTACTTATATATAGGTTTTTAATTTGAGGTCCAGGATCTAAAAAAGAACTATCCCCTCGTAATGGTACTATATTAACACCTGTAGTAGTTTTAAATAACACCCCATTTTTTTTATAATAAATAGTAGTACCTATACGCTCCACCTTCATAATGTCACCTATTTGAAAATATGTAGCAGGAAAAGATTGGCCAACTCCATTTTCATAAACATAAACTCTATTTAACCCACCATAACCTGTATAAATGGCATAATTAATAGAGTTGTAATGATCATTACTACTATTGGTAGATAAACCGATCATTAACCTTTTATTATTTTGAGTAATCTCATACTCTATATATCCGTCGTTTGTAATGATAGATTTAGTTTCAAAACCAGCATTACCCCAACCATAACCTGCTGTTTTTTCTATTACATTACCTGTAATTAATAATCCGTTGCTATTGTTAAATTGAGTGGAAGTATTTGTAGTAGATTGTCCACCTATATTTTTACTAATCAACTGTCCTAGTTCATTATAGTTGTTCTTTGAAATTAACTCTTCTTGTTGATTATTTATTTGTTGATAATGCCTTGTAGGTCTTTCAATATGGTCATATTTGAACCTATCCGTTATCGTTAGATCACTATCTGTACTTAAACGCTTGTGTGTAGTAACTGATTTTTCTAATTTACCTCTAAAGTCTAATTTACTTTTAATTTCTGTAGTACCTCCTACATAATTTTTGTTTTTCACATATATTATACGTCCTTTATTGTCATAAAATGAATAATCTTTAATCCAAGTAGAAGAACTCCCTATCGTTTTTGTCCAAACTGCTGTTAGTAAACCTTTTGTTCTATTTGTTACTGATTGACCAATTATATGTGTAGGAATGGATGTTAAATAGGGATCTGAAAAAAGGTAGTCATCGTAATAACTAACCGTTAAAACTTCAATATTAGTATTTGGAAATGCAGTATTGCTATAGTTTATAGCAATACTACCTACCGTTTGAGGTAAAGCAATTTTTTGATCTATATTAGATTGATTATTCCCTGCTAAAATATAATTATCTAATTGTTGTTGTAAGGTTTCTCTGTCAGAACTATTTAAATATAATCCACTATAAATTGAACGACCATGTACATCATACTTTGTAAATAACCATTTATTTTCAGTTTTAAGTATTGCATCCTGTGTTAATATAGGTCTATCTAGTTGGTCGTAAACCATATATTCCCACCCTTTCCCTGGTACTTTTTGTTCTATTTGTCTATTAAATTGATCATATCTATATTGGAAACATAAATTTTCTAAAATTTCAGTATTAAATATTATTGTCGGGAAATTTTTCGCAAAATATCTATCTACTTTATATACTTTAAAAGGAACTTGTGGACTTCCAAAATCGGTTCCGATTTTAAAATAAACAAAAAGTTTATTATTTATAATATGATATTCATATCTTGATTTTGATAAATTACCAGCAGTGCCCACAATAGGGTCTAAAACAGGAATGAGATTTCCTTTTTTCCCAGTATTATAAATGCTAAAAAGGTATTGGTCACTTAAATTTACCCCTGACGGTAATGTTACGACATCCCCTAATTTTAAATAAGCACCACCATTAAGTACAAAAAATGGAAATAAAAGTTTGAAATTTAATCTTAGTTGCTCATAATTTGTACCCGAAGTAGAGGTATAGCCTAAAAGACTAATGTTAACATCGCCAGATGCATTAGGTATAGATGTAGGGTTTTGCACAAAATTTGACCAATTGAAATTTTGATTGAACGAGCCATAACTTACTGTTTTAAATAAATTATTGACAGCTTTTGGAGGTAAAACATATCGTAAATTACCTTTATAATCATAAACATAATAAGTGCTCAGTTTTTTTATTGTCCCTGAGAAATCTGTTTCGTAACTAAATTCTACAATTTTCCTACCATTTTTATCCGTAAATACATCTTTTGTATTTAAGACTCCATCAGTGAGTGCCCAATTTTCGTTTTTAACAGTGTTTTTTAGCAATTCCCCCTTTGGGTAATATGGTAGAATACCTTGACTAATATTAAAGGGGTTTTCATTCTCATAGACCACACGGAATTTAATAACTTCATTTAAAATATTGGTGCCATAATCATATTTAGTAGTATGATCACCGTTAGAGTTATTAATTAATTGCCAAGTATCACCAGGAGATGATGATTTTTGAGGAGTATTTAAAGGTGAATTACTATATAAAGTTTCCGAATAAGGATGGGAGTCTGAAAAAGTAGATTGGTAATAATTATTCGTTAATATTAGGGCATTTGAAATAAATTCACCAGAACCCTGATTAGTAGGTGTTGGTAAATACTTTTTCACAGAACGACCAAATTGGTCATATTCAATATGCTGTGTAATATCTTTTTTACTGGGACTTTGTTTTATAGCAATAGATTGAGTATGATTACCCAAGCCATCTGTATATGAAACAGATTCTATTTTTTTAATTGACTCATATGAATTGTTTAATGTAGAGATATCAACTGACTCTAATAAGTCAGTTGTTTTTACATAGTTTTTATTTATTGATTGAGAGAATCCATTACCATTGCTAAGTAAAAAAAAAATTATGCAAACTAAACTATATATCTTTTCCATATTGACTTATTAAAAGTGAATTCTTAAACAAATATAGAAATTAATTTTAGCCTAATAATCAATTACTTAACTTTTTATTAACAAAAAATTGTAATTACATTTACTTCTTCTATATATGACATATGAAACTAAATAAAAAAGTACATGCCTTTAATTTACAAGAAATCTTGATTGTTCTTGCTATTATTGGCATCTTATTATTATTGGCTTTACCCAATTTAATGCCGTTAATATCCAAAGCAAAAAGTATTGAGGCGCAATTACAATTAAAGCAAATATATAACTCACAAACAACCTATCGTTATATGTATTCTAAATACTCGAATGACTTTAGTGAAATCGATTATATTGCCCCAAAAACGGTAAAAGAAAACGGGACTTCTAATTATACATATGAGTTGTTGAGCTTTACAAACAATTCTTTTAAAGCACGAGCAACTGCAATTACCGATTTTGATGGTGATGGCATTTTTAATATTTGGGAGATTGACGAATTGGGCAATCCGAAACAAACGGTTAAAGATTAATGTGGATTTTAAAAATTAGTTTAATACTTGTATTTGGTCTTATTTTTTATCAAGATCTTAAAGAACGAATGGCTTGGTGGTTTTTATTCCCCATAGTAAGTGTTCTTGCAATAGCTTTACATTTACAATCCGATTCAATAGAATTCGTTACGATATCAATTGTATTCAATCTTTTCTTTATAGGTTTTTTACTTTTAGTAATTTACTTGTATTCAAAATATAAAATGAAAACTTCTTTTTTTGAAGTAATTGGTTTAGGTGACGTGCTGTTATTTGTAGCACTCTCTTTTTCTTTTTCAACCATTACCTTTATAATCCTTTTTGTATTTTCTTTATTAATCGCATTACTATTACACATTGTGCTCCCAAATAAAGAGCACCAAAATGTTCCTTTAGCTGGCTATATGAGTTTGTTTTTTGCAATTTCATATCTTGCTTTTTGGTTCCATATCACCCCTAATTTATATCGTTTGTAATATTGGAAAACAACCTAAACATATCGACCCAAATAACGCAGCTAATTACAGCAGAACAAGCGTATCATTATAATATTGTTCCTGTTGCGTTTACGGATGGCACCATTTGTTTTAAAGCTACCGATACATCTGCATTATTGCAACAAGAGTTGCAAATTTTATTGAATTATAGCGTTGAACTAAAAACGGCATCAGAAATAGAAATTCAACAACTTCTCGCTTCTAATTACAGAAAAATAACGAGTCGTCAGGAATTACATTTTAGTACTGATTTCTTAGAGAAAATAGTACTTATCGCTAAAGAAATTGGCAGTAGTGATATTCATTTTGAACCCTACGAGCATTCGTGTAGAGTTCGCTTTCGTATTGATGGCAAATTAAAAGAATATTTTATCATTACTTTAGAGGAATATCCTATCATTGTTAATAAACTAAAAATAAAAGCAGGTTTAGATATTTCTGAAAAACGCTTACCGCAAGATGGACGTATTACCATGAATAATGGCAATGATGAGTTTGACATTCGTGTTTCCTCTTTACCAACTTTACATGGAGAAAAAATAGTATTGCGTATTTTAAATAAAGATGCCAATGCAATTGATATTAATAAACTTGGGTTTACGGAACAAGAATTAAAAACGTACTTGGAAGGTATCAAAAAACCAAATGGTATTGTTTTAATATCAGGACCTACTGGATCAGGTAAAACGACAACATTATACGCTACTCTTAAATTGTTAAATGACGATAAAACTAATATTTTAACGATTGAAGACCCTATAGAATATACTTTAGAAGGCGTTAATCAAGTACAATTAAAAGAAAGTATAGGTTTAGATTTTTCAAGTACGCTTCGTACTTTTTTACGTCAAGACCCTGATGTTATCATGGTTGGAGAAATTAGAGATGCTAAAACTGCAAATATGGCAATACGAGCTGCACTAACAGGGCATTTAGTACTATCTACCATACACACCAATTCAGCTTGGGCAACAATTTCACGTTTAATTGACATGGGGATTCCTTCTTTTTTAATTGCAAGCACATTAAACATTAGTGTAGCACAACGGTTAGTCCGTAAACTATGTAAGCATTGCAAGGAAGAACAACAAGTGTCAAAAACTATTTTTCCTGAAAACTTTATAATTCCTGAAGATTTAAAAAGACACTATCTTGCAAAAGGCTGCAATGAATGCTATCACACAGGATATCAGGGACGAAAAGCTATTTATGAAATCATCCCTATTAAAAAAGATTTAATTGCCAACATAAAAAATAACGATTTAGAAATTGATGACTATCTTGCATCCAAAAATATTATAGGACTAAAAGATAATGCAATCGAATTGATAAAGAATGGAACTACCGCTATTGAAGAGGTTTATGCTTTATTGATGGATTAACATTTTAAATACATGAAAAAAATACTTTACATATTCTTTTTGATTGCAAACCTTTGTGTTGCGCAACAAAAAACAAATAGAATTGAAATTATCAAGGCGCAGTTAACTGCTCTTTCTATTGATAACAATGGTTTAACAGAACAGGTAAAAACAGAAATTAACGTTAATAACATTACGCTTTCTAACTTTTTATTGGCAGTTGCTGACATACATCAATTGAATATAAATGTAGCTCCTGAATTGACTCAAATTTCAATTGCAAATAACTTTACAAATGTAACCGTTAGTGATTTATTGGTTTTTTTATGTAAAGAATACAACCTAACGATTGATTTTACGGGTAATATTTTAGCTATAAAAAAGTATCAGAAACCAATAAAAGCACCTAAGGAAAAGATTATCCCTATTCAATATAACCCAAATAATAATTTAGTATCTATCGATATTAATGGCGATAAATTGTATGATGTATTTAAACGAATCATGGATGTTACGGGGAAAAACTTAGTATATTCTCCAAACCTTAGTAATACGCCATTAACAGCGTACTTAAAAGATATCCCTTTTGATGTAGCAATGGAAAAATTAGCTTTTGCGAATAATTTATATACCGAAAAAACAAAAGATAATTTCTACCTTTTTGAAAGTGACTTAAATCCTATAGTATCCGGTAAAAATTCAACAAATCAATCTAATCCTATTGCCAATCGACCAAAACGAAGAAGGAAATCAAATTTCTTTTTTAAAGTTTTAAATTACGAAAACAAACTATTGGATGTTGATTTTTCGAACACTCCAATTGCAGATATTATACACGATATTGGTAATGAATTAAAAATAGATGTTTTTACTGCTACCCCATTAGATGAAGCAGGAATAGCGTCTTTAAAAGCAAAGTCTATTACTTTTGATTATCTTTTAAATAAAATATTTGAGCCACAAGTAAAATTAGCTACAAGCACCCAAGGCTATACTTCAAATGGCACAAGTTCTTCTAAAACAACTACAAAAAATTTCACTTATAAAAAAGAAAATAATATTTACTTTTTCGGAACTGCTGACCAATTGAGTGTTCGAAAAGTTGAAGTAATACATTTAATGCATCGCTCCGTAGCTACACTATCAGAAAGTGGCAGTAGCAATGATTTTAGAAGTAATCAATCTTCATCAGGAGGAACGTACAACAGCAATAATCAATTTGATAATAACATCAATAGTAGCAGAACCTCTCCTTCTTCAACAAAAAGTAGGGGTTATGACATGGGAGATAAAAGCAACCAAACAAAAAGTATTATTGACCTCATACCAGATGAAATTAAAAATGGAATAAAATTTAAGGTTGATACGGAACTCAATAGTATTTATGTTAGTGGTACACATGAGAATATTCAACGGTTTAAAAAATTCATTACCAAAATAGATAAAGACATCCCGTTAGTGTTAATTGAAGTTATGTTTATAGAGGTTAGTAAAAATGCGACTATTGAGGCAGGTGTGAGTTGGGGTATCGGAGAAAACCCTGTTACTACACAAGGAGGTTTATTCCCAGCTACTAATATTACTTTAGGAGCAAGTACCATCAATAGGATACTTGGGGGCTTTAAAGGCATTGGTGCTTTTAGCTTAGGACAAGTCGTTCCTAATTTTTTTGGAACTATAAAAGCAATGGAGGCTAATGGTGATTTGAAAATTAAATCTACCCCAAAATTATCTACTTTAAACGGTCATAGTGCCACTTTTTCTAATGGAACCACATCATACTATGCTGTTACGCAACGAAACATCTATGGGACTGATAATCCGCAGACATCTGAAATCACAAATTACGAGCCCATAACAGCGGAATTAGGACTAACCATAAAACCATATGTTTCGGGTAATGGAAGTGTTACCTTAAGCATTGATGTAATTCAATCCAGTTTTGGAAATCGTATTGCACCTAATGCGCCACCAGACATTAATTCTCGAACTTTCAACTCATCAATACGTGTACAAGATCAGGATATTATTATCTTAGGAGGGTTGGAAGAAAATAGAAAACAAAACTCGGGTACTGGTGTGCCTTTCTTATCTAAAATACCAATTATAAAGTGGTTGTTTAGCTCTCGAAAAAAAGAGGTTTCAAAAAGTAAACTTGTCGTTTTAATTAAACCTACCGTCATTTATTAATGCTCAATGCCTTAAAAACATATTTGATTTACGGAAAGCAGTATTGCGGTATTGAAGTGTCTAACACTTGCAATAAGCAATGCTATTCAGTTACGCAGTTAACAAAACAAAAAACAGAGCTACAATTAAAACATCAATTTAAAACGGATAACATTGATGAAATAGCAAGCATGCTTCCCAAAAAACAACATACTTTTTTAGTCGTAAATGATACTAATGTATTATTTAAAAAGATAAACAGTAAATATACCCAAGCCAAACAACTATTAAATGTTGCTTTCCCTAATATTAATTCAGCTGATTTCTATTACGAGATCAGTACTCAAGAAAATGACATCCATTTTATTGCTTTATGCAGGAAAGAATACCTTGATGTGTTGATTGGAGAATTTGAAGCAAAAAACATCTATATCACCGCTTTCTCTTTAGGTAATAATTGCATTACTGAAATTAAAGATTTTATTAGCAATCAAATCGTTTCTACGTCTAATGCGAACATTACAATTACAGATACGATTGATGCAATTGAAATAAGTGATACTCCCGAACAAAACGCGTACAATATAAACGGCATAGAATCGTCTAATAATTACCTTTTATCTGTTTCTGGTGCATTAACTTCCTTTTTAACAGTAAATACTCGAAACTCGAATAACAACGAAAAGACAGAGAACCTTATTCAATACTATACGTATGCTACATTATTTGTAAAAACCCTTAAATTTAGTTTAATTTTAATGCTAACAGCGTTATTAATTAACTTTTTCTGTTTCAATTACTACTTTAATGCAGTGCAAGAATTACAAGTAACTTCTCAGATTAATCAAAACAACAAAAACACCTTGATTTCTTTAGATAAAAAGCTGAAGCATAAACAAAAAATAGTTGATGATATTTTAAAAAGTAACGCTTCAAAATCATCTTTTTATACCCATGAGATTGTAAAAACAATCCCCAATAGTATTTTATTACTGGAGTTAAATTATCAACCGATCCTAAAAAATATTAAAAAAAATAAAAACATTTTGCTCCATAAAAATACGGTTGCAATAACAGGAACTTCTTCTAAAAGTGAGGCATTCTCTAGCTGGATAAATACATTAGAAAAATTACCTTGTATAAGTGCTGTAGAAATCGTTAATTACAGTGACACAAAAGGCAGTAAATCTAAATTCACACTTAAATTACATTTAAGCAATGACTAATCAACAAAAATATATTGGATTACTCATTGGGGTTTTGGCTACTATCTTTATATGCTATAAATTAGCGATATCTAAAACTTTTACCGCAAAAAAACAGTATCAAAACTTAAAGCAACAAGAATTACTTTTTAAAAACACACCGAAAAAATTATCCATATTACAGCAAAAGCAAGTGTATTATGATTCCATCTTAAATAAATATCAGCTTAATGGAAACTCACTACAAAATAGCTTACTTCAAAATATTACTTTATTTGCGACACAAAATAACTTAAAAATTATTGATTTCTTAGAACCTCATACGAGCATGCATAATGAAATCGTTATCAAAACGTATCAATTTACATTGCAAGGTGATTATAATAATATAATTACCCTTATACACCAATTAGAGCAAAAGGCTAAGTTTGGAGAAATCATCAACCTGCAATTCATCAAACAAAAAAACTACCGTACAGGACGTTATTATTTACAAGCTAAAGTTTTATTAAAAAGCTTTAGTTAGAGTGGTTTAAACTGCAACTTCATTTTAACTAATAAAAGTTACTCTAAAATTAAAAATAGTAGCTTTTCTTTGCTTAGCCTAAAAACGCTAATCCCGAAGGCTCGGAACGTACTTTTGTTGTAGATTGAAAGAGATGTTGCTCAGCTATTGCTATCACCAGATTAGTACATTGGTTTAGGGAAGTTGAACAAAGTGGGTTTAAAAACTTTGCTACAGTAATGAGGACTTTTCAAGTTCACTACGACTCCATAGCAAACTTCTTCAACAATAGAAGTACAAATGCTTCTGC
>CAZSQD010000021.1:15563-18124 GCA_964608925.1 uncultured Kordia sp. | reverse complement strand
AAGGTAATATTAAAAAATCTACTGAAACGGCTCGTGATTTAGTAATACAAGCCAAAAATAGAATACAAGAAATTGCCAATAAAGAAGGAATGAGTGGTGTTGCTACAGGGTTTCATAAATTAGATAAATTAACATCTGGTTGGCAACCATCTGATTTAATTATTATTGCAGCACGTCCAGGTATGGGTAAAACCGCACTAACCCTAACCATGGCACGTAATATTGCTGTAGATACAGGTAAAGGAGTAGCGTTTTTTTCTTTGGAAATGTCATCCGTACAATTAATTACCCGTTTAATTTCTTCAGAAACAGGATTGTCTTCAGAAAAATTAAGAACAGGAAATTTAGAAAAACATGAATGGGAGCAATTAAACGTAAAAGTAAAAAACTTAGAAAACGCTCCTTTATTTATTGATGATACCCCATCATTATCAATATTTGATTTAAGAGCAAAAGCGCGTCGTTTAGCATCACAACATGACATTAAAATTATCATGGTTGATTATTTGCAGTTAATGACCGCAGGAGGATCAGGTAAAAATGGAGGAAATAGAGAGCAAGAAATATCAACCATATCTCGTAACTTAAAAGCATTAGCAAAAGAGCTGGAAATCCCAGTAATTGCGTTGTCACAATTGTCACGTGCAGTAGAATCAAGAGGAGGTAGTAAACGCCCAATGTTATCGGATTTACGTGAATCTGGTGCTATTGAGCAAGATGCTGATATTGTATCCTTTATTTACCGACCAGAATATTATAAAATGGATGAGTGGGATGATGATGAGCAGTCACCAACAGCAAACCAAGGGGAATTAATTATTGCCAAACACCGTAATGGTAGTACGGAAAACATAAGATTAAAGTTTATTGGTCACTTAGGTAAGTTTGATAATTTAGATGATTTTTCAACACCTTTTGAACCTCTAGAATCTTCCATGAATACGGCAGATGCTTTTGATACAAGTGGTTTGCCAGCATCATTTCCTTCTACAAGTGAAGCTTTTGGAAGTGCATTAAATACTGAAGATGATGACGATATGCCATTTTAATACACCATTTATTTTTGGAAAAATATATTAATATAATAGTTGTTTTTGGTTTAGTTATAAATGCCATAATTATATGGTTATTAGCACAAAAAGATAAAATTGAATTATCTCAAAAAATACTTATAGTGTTTTTTGTAGTTATAATCTTTTTATTAACGTCTCTATTAGCGGAATTAAATGATTTTTTAATCTTATTTATATTAACTTTTAACATATCAGATGCAATATCATTAATAATAGGACCTCTAATTTTGCTATATGTACGATCTCTTTTCATAGAGAATAAAGGCTTAGTAAAGAAAAATTTAGTACATTTTATATATCCTGTATTTTATATTTTAGTTATAACATTACCCATGTTGATTTTAAATGTTTTGGATATTAAGGTTTTAATTTATGAGCAAATTGAATTTTTTTTAGATAACAATGTTTTTATTGCAACAATTTATGAAAATATTATACTTTTTGCATACACTTGTTTTTCATTTAAACTCTTTTTTAAGTATATAAAAGCAACTAAATTTGTATATTCAAACATAGAAGAAACAAATTTTAATTGGATTAAATATTTATTATACGGTATTTTTATAATTAATATTTACGATGCAATTTCAATAATATTTTCTTCTTTTTATGAAGATTATACTTCAGAATCTTTTTTTACAGTAGTTGTACTACTGGTCTTATTTTTATACTATTTAGGATATAAAGGTGTCAATCACTCAAAAATACTAGTTCCAGATTTTTTACTGCAACCATTGAAAAAACAAAAAACAAAAGTAGTTTTAAAAATAGACGAAAAAGAATCTGAAATTGAAATACAAAAAATTATAGATATAATACTTGAAAAAAGCTTATTTATAGATAAAAATTTATCATTAAGTAAACTAGCTAAGGAAACAAATTTAACAGACAAGAAGTTATCGACAATAATTAATCAGCAAATGAAAACAACATTTTATGATTTAATAAATACCTATCGTTTGGCAGAATTTAAAAGAAGAATACTGTTGGAAAAATATGAAAATATTACTATTTTAGGAGTAGCATATGATTGCGGTTTTAAAAGCAAATCAACATTTAACCGTTTATTTAAATTACATAACGGAATATCTCCATCAGTATATAAAAAAGAGAATATTAAAAAGTCTCTTTAGAAGCATTAAGACACTTTTAAAGTGTTAAAAGGAAAATAAATTATAATTTAAACAGTTATTTGTAATAGATTTAAAAACTAGGTTAACCTAAACCTACTATCATTTATCATTACGAATAAAAATAAATTATGAAATTTAAAAAAACAATCACCTTTTTTTTAACATTATTTGTTACCACAGCATTTGCTCAGCAGTTTACTTTAAGTGGTAAAATTACAAATGAACTAGATGGAGAAACTTTATTTGGAGTAAACATTTCTACTGCAGATTATAAAAAAGGAACTACAACAAATGAATATGGTTATTACTCAATAAACCTATCAGAAGGGAAGCAAACCATTATAATAAGTTACCT
>CAZSQD010000021.1:0-15553 GCA_964608925.1 uncultured Kordia sp. | reverse complement strand
AAATGTAAATTTATTAGAAAATATAGATCAATTAGCAGCAATTGTAATATCTACTAAAGATAATAAAACTCATCAAAAGCTTAGAAAACCACAAATGAGTGTAACTCAATTAAGTGTAAAAACAATAAAACAGGCACCTGTTGTTTTAGGAGAAGTAGATGTTTTGGAACCGATAATCTTATTACTAGGTGTTACTACTAATGGTGAAGGATCTTCAGGGTTTAATGTAAGAGGGGGAGCTGCCGATCAAAACTTAGTTTTATTAGATGAAGCTACAATTTATAATACCTCTCATTTATTTGGTTTTTTTTCGGTTTTTAATGCAGATGCTATTAAGAATATAAATTTATATAAAGGAGGGATGCCAGCAAAATTTGGAGGACGTGTAGCATCAGTTTTAGACGTAAGACAAAAAGATGGAAATAGTAAGGCGTTTCATGTAACAGGAGGTATTGGTTTAATATCTAGTAGGTTAATGTTGGAAGGGCCAATAAAAAAAGAAAAATCAACCTTTTTAATTGCAGGAAGAACCTCTTATGTAAATATGTTTTTAAAAGCAAAAGGGAATAAAAATAAAGTTGGTTTTTACGATTTAAACTCTAAATTATCTTATGAAATAAATACAAATAATAAATTATTTTTATCAGGATATTTTGGAAAAGATACCTTTAAATTAGAGAATTTTATAAGAAGCAGTTATGGTAATAATACATTTAATTTAAGATGGAACCATATATTTAACCCTAAACTATTTTCTAATGTATCATTTATATACAGTAGATATGAATATAATTTAGATTTTAATACATTAGAATTTAAATGGGATTCTAATATTGTAGATACAAATATAAAATACGATTTAAAGTATAATTTTAATGATACCTATAAATTAAACTTCGGACTTAATTTTACAAATTATAGATTTAATCCAGGAGAAATAAAAGCAACAACATCTGCATCTGCAGTTAACGATCAAATTTTAGATAAAAAACACGCTTATGAACCAGCTCTTTATTTAGAGCTAGAACATAAAATATTGCCAAAATTAAATTTGCGATATGGTTTACGCTATAGCTCGTTTTATAGAACAGGAAAACAAACTGTAAAGCGGTATGAAAATGATTTACCCGTTATATACAATGCAAATACAGACGTCTATGAAAGAGCAAATATAATAGGAGAAATCATTTATAAAAAGGGAGAAAAAATAGCTTCGTATCATGGGATAGAACCTCGTTTTTCAGCAGCATATCAATTAAATAAAAAAACATCTATTAAAGCAAGTTACCAAAGAGTTAATCAATATTTACATTTAATTTCCAATACCAATTCAGCTACACCTTTAGATGTTTGGGCTCCAAGTGGTAAGTATATAAAACCGCAAATTTCTAAGCAATATGCCATTGGTTATTTTGAAAATTTTAAAAAGGACACCTATTCTTTAGAAATTGAAAGTTACTTTAAAGATGTACAAAATCGTATAGATTATATAGACGGTTCCAATTTGATAGGAAACAATACCATAGAAACCGAAATATTAGCAGGAAAATCTCGTGCCTACGGGTTAGAAGTTTTATTGCGTAAAAATAAAGGAAAATTTACTGGTTGGTTTAGTTACACCATTAGTAAGTCTGAACAAAAAGTAGCAGGAAGAACCGCACAAGAGTCGGGAATAAATAACGGAAACTGGTATAATACTGCTTATGACAGAACGCACGACTTATCAATTACAGCGGGCTATAAATTAAACAATAAATGGCGTTTTGGGACTAATTTTATTTTTCAAACAGGACGTCCAGCAAACTTTCCAAGTGGACAATATATGTTTGATGGTGCCGTGATACCAGTTTTTACAACACGTAATGCAGAGCAACTACCTACATACCATCGTTTAGATATTTCAGCCACATTAATACCTAAAAAGAATGCTAATAGAAAATGGAAAGGAGAATGGGTTTTTGGTATCTATAATTTATACGGAAGAAAAAATGCAGCATCAATAACTTTTGCTAGAAATGAAGACAAAGGAGTTAATGAGGCAACACGTACCTCTATTTTTGGCATTATGCCAGCAATTACATATAATTTTAAATTTTAATAAAAATGAAAAAAACAATAAATATTTTAATTGTAACCCTGTTATTTGTAATACTATCCTCTTGTCAAGATGTTATAAATGTAGATTTGAAAACCTCAAAAGAACGTTTGGTAATAGAAGCATTAATTAATTGGGAAGAAGGAACAACAGGGGCAAATCAATTTATAAAACTAAGTAAAACATCTTCATTTTATAATAATGCAATTGTACCAGTAGATAATGCTAATGTGCTTATAAAAAACTTAACAACCTTACAAGAATTCGACTTTATACTAAACTCAAATGGTATTTATCAAACAATAACTTTTATACCTGAAATAGATACTGATTATGAATTAGAGATTAGTTATAACGGATCAATATATAAAGCAACAGCAAAATTGTTAGCATCACCTGTAATTACAGAAATGACACAATCTATAGACAAAGGTTTTTCAGACGAAGAGCCAGAAGTTAATATAAAATTTCAAGACTTTATAAATCAAGAAAATTTTTATAAAATAAACTACACATATAATACAAGCACAGGAGTAGAAATGGAATATTTTAATGAGGTAGTTAGTGATAACTTTTTAGAAGATAGTGAAATAGAATTGTATTATGAAGACGAAAATTTTATTGCAGGAGATGAAATTAAGGTTACGGTTTATAATATACCAGCACATTTTTTTGATTTTTTAACAAAATTAGAATTACAAGAAGAAGGAGGGGAAGGCCCTTTCTCTTCCTCTCCAATAAATGTTAAAGGAAATATAATAAATACAACCAATATAAAAAAATACCCATATGGTTATTTTAGTTTAAATAAAATAACTCCCGAAGTTTATATTTTTCAATAAAAAATATTTAGTAATAAAAACCTATATTTGTAATAGATAAAATTATTCTTTAACAAAGAAAGTATTCTAACCCTTTCTCTTTTTTAAAAAACATAATTTGAAAAAAATATTATTATATATTTCGTTTTTACTGTTAACGGCACCTTGTTTTGCATCCTATATTTTAATACCTATGGATGCAGAAGGGCAAAAAAACCATTTAAAAGCGTATGGCATCACGTATTGGTCTTTGGAAAAGCAACTGAGCGTAAAATGGTTATTAAATCATAGAGGCGGTTCCTTTTTATTGCCAGATATTCCTGAATTACGAAATGAATGCACCATACGTGGTGTTTCTTTTGAAATTTTATCTACCGCAAAAACAGAAATACTGCTAAAAGAAATTAGTAGCCCTTCACAAAATCAAGAAGCTGTAATTTTAGAAAAAGCACCCAAAATAGCAGTATATGCACCTTCAGGTAATTTACCGTGGGATGATGCTGTAACTATGGCATTAACCTATGCTGAGATACCTTATGAAACCATTTATGATGAAAAAGTATTAAATAACGCATTGTTACTATTTGATTGGTTGCACTTGCATCATGAAGATTTTACAGGGCAATATGGGAAGTTTTATCGTAGTTTTAAGGCAGCACCTTGGTATCTTAAAAATAAACAAGATTCCGAAGCGTTGGCTCAAAAATTGGGATATGCAAAAGTTAGTGAAGAAAAACGAGCAGTAGCCTTAAAAATTAGAGATTATGTAGTAGGAGGAGGCTTTATGTTTGCGATGTGTAGCGCAACCGATAGTTTTGATATTGCGTTAGCAGCAAATGAAGTGGATATATGCGAACCTATGTTTGATGGTGACCCCAGTGATGCTAATTACCAAGCGCAGTTAAATTTTAAAAATACGTTTGCCTTTAAAGATTTTACATTAGAGCGCAGCCCAAACGTATATGAGTTTTCAGATATTGATATGACGCGTAAGCGAAAAATTAAAAAGGAATTGGATTATTTTAGTTTGATGCAATTTTCGGCAAAATGGGATCCTATACCCACTATGTTATGTCAAAATCATACCAGTTTAGTAAAAGGTTTTATGGGGCAAACTACCTCTTTTGATCGAGAAACATTAAAATCAACGGTTTTAGTATTGGGTGAAAATAAAACCAATGGTGAAGCACGGTATATTCATGGAATAAAAGGGAAAGGTTTTTTTACGTTTTATGGCGGTCATGATCCCGAAGATTACCAACATCGTATTGGAGATCCTAAAACTGAATTGGATTTGCATCCCACCTCACCTGGATATCGTTTAATATTAAACAATGTTTTGTTTCCTGCCGCTAAAAAGAAAAAACAGAAAACGTAGCTGGTGGTTTTATGCAATCTTTTTCCAAAATTTAATTAACAGTCCGCTACACAATACTGCTACACCACTTAGTACAAAAGCAAGTGTGGTTTTACCGTAAATAAAGTATCCTGTTGCAAATAATACACTATAGGTGCCGATAACTCCTAAAAAGAAAGCGAGTATTTTAAAGCCAATGTTTTTAAATTTACTTTCATTACCATAAATTAAGGCATTAAATTTTTGTAGTGTTTGGGAATCTGTAGGTTGGGTGAGTAGGGTAACTAAAATCCATCCTAAAGTGGTAACGATAACTCCAATAACCAATTGCCAATGTCCTGCTATTTCAAACCAAGGCTTTGCTAATTTACTATTGATAAAAAAGAGGATAGCAATGGCAAATGATATTGCCATAGCAGCAATTTCACTATAAGGGTTAATACGGCTCCAAAACCACCTTAAAATAAATAACAGTCCTGTACCCGCACCAATTTGTAGTAATAAATTAAAAACATCATGTGCGGATTGTAATACGAAAGAAAATAATGCAGCACAAATCATTAATAGTACTGTTGCAATACGCCCTACTAAAACTTTTTGTTTTTCGGTAGCAGTTGGATTGATAAAACGACTGTAAAAATCATTTACCAAATAGGAGCTTCCCCAGTTTAACTGTGTAGAAATAGTACTCATAAAGGCAGCAATTAATGAAGTTAATACAATACCAATTAATCCTGCGGGTAAATACGTCATCATAGCGGCGTAGGCAACATCATGCCCTTGCATTTCTGGTGATAAATTAGGGAATGTTGTGGCTATACTTTCTAAATTAGGGAATATAATTAAAGAGGCTAGTCCAACAATAATCCATGGCCAAGGGCGTAAAGCATAGTGTGCAAAGTTGAAAAATAGGGTTGCCCATGTGGCGTGTTTTTCATCTTTTGCGGCTAACATACGTTGTGCAATATAGCCACCTCCACCAGGTTCGGCACCTGGATACCAAGTACTCCACCATTGTACTGCAAACGGGATAATAAATAAGGTAATTAAAGCTTCGGTATTGGAAAAATCAGGTAAAATATTAAGTTTTCCTGCTACGTTTTCATGTGTTAATAGGTTTGTTAAGCCACCAATTTCGGGTAGGTTTACAATATAAATAGTTGCCCAAACGGAACCTATCATAGCAATAATAAACTGTACAAAGTCAGTTATTAACACCCCTTTTAATCCACCTAAAGAGGAATAAATTACAACAATTATTGAGGAGTAGAATAGGGTTTCACTTTGTGAAATACCGAGTAAAATGTTGGCTATTTTTGCACCTGCCAAACAAACGCCTGCCATGGTGATTACATTAAAAAATACACCTAAATAAATGGCTCTAAAACCTCTTAAAAAACCTGCTATTTTACCTGAATAGCGAAGTTCATAAAATTCTAAATCGGTTGTAATACCACTTTTACGCCATAATTTTGCGTAAAAGAAAACGGTAAGCATACCCGTTAATAACATTGCCCACCAAACCCAGTTACCAGAAACTCCGTTTTTACGTACCAACTCCGTTACTAAACCCGGTGTGTCTGCCGCAAAGGTTGTAGCAACCATTGAAAAACCCAGTAGCCACCAAGGCATATTGCGCCCTGATAAAAAGAAAGATTCACTATCTTTACCAGATTGTTTGGAAACAACAATACCAATTACGAGTGAGAGTATAAAGAAACCGATTATAAAAGCGTAATCTATAAAAGCTAATTGCATGCAGTTTGTATTTGAGTTAATGTGCTTTAAAAGTAGTATTTTTTTTTGTGATAAGGAATAAAATAGCTCTTAAAATTTAACTATTTGATGTTAAAGTTACTTGCATTATCAGTAGTACTTTGTTTTATTTCATTTTGCATTTTTGTAATAGCAGTTTCAAAGAAAAATGTTTGTATAGGACTATTATTACGGTGTTTATGAGAACTTTTTAAACTATTAATATAGGTTTGTTTATTTTGGCTTTCAATAATGACTTGAGGGTGCTTTAATTTAGTTAGTATCCAATTTGAAAACAACCTTCCTAAACGCCCATTACCATCTCTAAAAGGGTGTAAGTAAATAAAAAATTGATGAAATGATGCCGAAATAATTATGGGGTGTATTTCGTTTTCATCAATTACTTGTTGCGTTTGCTTTAATAGTTTTGGCACGCTTTCAATATTCTTTTTAGGGTCGCCAAAAATAGTTTCTCCAGCACTCATCATCTTATCGGTGTATTCTCCGGAGTTTTCCCCAGTACGATATGTTAATGTATTTTTCATTAAAAGGGCGTGAGTTTCTTTTAACAAACTTTCAGTAAGTGGTTCATCAATACGTGCCATTAAATAAGCATAGGCGTTAAAATGGTCAATGATTTCATAGGCTTCAAATAAACTTTTATTGTGCAATTTTAAATCTAAACCTTTTTCTTTTAACTCTCTTGTTTCGTCTATAGTAAAACTATTACCCTCTATAGCGCAACTATGAGCAGAAAATAACACCTCATTATATTGCTTAAAATTGGAAGCATCAACTTTATTCAAAACCTCAATTTTATATTGTTTGAGTAGAGTATTGTATTTATCTTGTAGCGTGTGCATTAAAAAAGTTATTATTAAATTATATATTAAATGTACTTGTTTTTTTGTGATAAAAGGAGCTTCTGTCCCCTAATTATGCTCCTTAAAAAAGAAACCCTCTAAAATCAAATGATTCAAGAGGGTTTTGTGGAGTCGGAGAGAATCGAACTCTCGTCCAAACAAGAAATCAAAGGGATTTCTACACGCTTATTTTTCAATTAATTTTCGATGATAAGCTGACCAAAAACAACCCACTTATCACTTATCTTCTTTAGTTTCAAAAACACACCGAAGCGTTGTGTTTTCTATGTAAACATTTACGATGCCTTTATCCCGAAATAAATCAAGAGGAGCGCCGCTTACCAGGGCTATCCGAAGACATTCAGCTCTCCTACCTAGTAGGACGAGGCATTATCTTACTGTGATTCAGATTATGCAGCTAAAGCGTAGTTATTCTCGCCGTTTAAAAAGTTGAAATAATTTTTACAAGTATAATTTCATTACTTGACGTGCTTACCGTTCAATTTAAACTCGCTGTCAAAACCGGTCGACCCCAAATTTAAAATACAAACTTATAAAATAAGTGTCGTATTACCTATAAAACTTACAGTTTTAAGTAAAAATATTATAGTTTTTTTAATTTTTCTTCAAATTGAACATCAAAGAGGTTCAAATCACTACTTAAAATAGTCCCATTTTTATCTATTGCAAATGTTTTATGAATGGAATACAGCATTAATTTTTTAGTAACATCAGTACTATTTGCTATAATATAATCATTGCTTAATTTAAATTTAGTTGCAATTGTTTTCCAATTTGAAGTAGTATTATCTATACAAATGCCAATAAATTTATAATTACTTTTTTGTTGATATTGTGCCACCTTTTTGTGTACACTTTTTAAATGCCTCGGATATTTTTGTGACCAAAAATAAAGTACAGTAGGAGTGGTAATTAAGTTTTGTATGGCAGCACTGTCATTTTGAAGGTTAATAATTTCAAAGTTAGGAATAGGTGTTCCAACGCTTAGTTTTGATAACTGATTTGATAATGTAGTTAGTTGCTTAGTTAACTCTTTATCATTAGTATGATTAGACAGTGTTGTAATAAAGGTATTTCTATTTAGCGTATTATCTTTTTTGTTAAAGTAAGAATATCCTATTTTATGAAACAAACTATTTTTGATGGTTGTATTGGTAATTAAAGAATCAATAACCTTTAGTTTTGCTGTATAGGTTGATAAATGATTTTTACAAGAATTTTTATGGTAGGTAATATTGCTAATAAAAGTGTTTAGGTAGTTGGAATACGGATAAAAATGAACAAGTTCCTCGGCATTTAAATCTATATTTTCTCTGAAACTATAATAGTTTTTTGGTAAACTAAAACCTTCTTTTTTCTTGTTAACCATTGCATATCGTTCTTTTAAAGCATAAATATGGTACGCAATATGTGTATTTACAATTGCTTTAAATTTTTCTGAAAACTCGTATTTAGTAGTATACCTATCCAAAGCAATACGTCTGCGATCTAAATCGTCATTTGTTTTTTGATTAAATTCTTTGGGTGATAAATTAAATAATTGATGCGTTTCTTTAACATCTTTTTCATTCATTAAAAAACTGCGAATTAGTAAATTATTTTTATCTGCTCCTTTGCCAGAAAAGGTAAGTGTTTCATCAAAATCAATAGTATTTACACGTAAAAACAAACTATCATTAGGTTCTAAGTATAAATATTGATATTCATTATGGCTAAAGGTATATAACCCACTTTGAAAGTTTTTAAATTGATAAATAAACCTGTTATTAGTGTCTAAAGCAATAGAATCTATTAGTTTTTTATCTTTAAATAATAGCACATATTTACTGCTTGGGTTAACAATTTCACCTCCAAAATAAATTTTATTTTGGGGTGTTTTATTTGGAGTACATTGTGTGATAAATACCAATGTAAATAGGTAATATATGGGTAAAAGTTGCTTCATATAATAGTATTGGTTATGTAATATTACAAAAATAAAGTATCATACCGTGTTTTGGTGTTAATGAGGTGTTAATGTTTATTTTTTTTGCGTTAGCACGTAAACGAATATCCTTTTTTATAACTTTTTATTGTGTTTTTTTGGATTTAAAAAGCGACCCGATAGCTATCGGGTTTATGAAGCTCTTTTAAAGACTTTAAAAACCATAAAAGGGTGAAAAAGATAGCAGTTGTAGTGCGTTAAAACGCCCAAATGTGTATTAATAAACTTTTGCTATTGATAGTTTGCTTACAATTGCTTATTTTTGCCAAAATTTAAAAATAGACACATGTTATCAGTTTCAAATTTATCGGTTCAGTTTGGTAAAAGAGTATTGTTTGATGAAGTAAACACAGCGTTTACTCAAGGAAATTGCTACGGAATTATCGGAGCAAATGGAGCAGGAAAATCAACCTTTTTAAAAATAATTGCAGGTTTGCAAGATCCTACATCAGGACACGTACATTTAGAACCTGGTAAACGTATGTCCGTTTTAACGCAAGATCACTATGCGTATGATGAGTTTCCGGTTTTAGAAACCGTAATTATGGGTAATAAAGAGTTGTTTGCCATAAAAAAGGAAATGGACGCTTTATATGCTGACTATACGGATGAAAATGCGGAGCGCATTGGAGAGTTACAAGTAACTTTTGAAGAAATGGATGGTTGGACTGCTGATTCTGACGCTGCCTCAATGCTTTCTAACTTAGGGATAAAAGAGGAAATGCATTATACCTTAATGAAGGATTTGGATGGGAAACAAAAAGTACGTGTGTTATTATCACAATGCTTATTTGGTAACCCTGACGTTTTGGTTATGGATGAGCCTACTAATGATTTGGATTATGAAACCATATCATGGTTAGAAAACTTTTTAGCCAACTTTGAGCAAACCGTAATTGTAGTATCACATGATAGGCACTTTTTAGATTCGGTTTGTACACATATTTCTGATATTGATTTTGCAAAAATTACACACTTTAGTGGTAACTATACATTTTGGTATGAAAGTAGTCAATTAGCAGCACGCCAACGATCACAACAAAATAAAAAATCAGAAGATAAGGCAAAAGAATTACAAGATTTTATTGCACGTTTTAGCGCCAATGCTTCTAAAGCAAAGCAAACCACATCTCGTAAAAAGATGTTGGAAAAATTAAAAGTTGAAGATATTAAACCGTCAAGTAGACGTTACCCTGCCATTATTTTTGAAAGAGATAGAGAAGCAGGTGATCAAATTTTACAAGTAGAAGGTTTAAAGGCTTCTAATGATGAAGGGTTGTTGTTTGATAAAATAGATATCAATTTAAATAAAGGCGATAAAGTTGCTATTATTTCAAAAAACTCCAAAGCAACATCAGCTTTTTATCAAATTATAACGGATAATTTAAAAGCAGAATCAGGTGATTTTAAATGGGGAATAACTACTACTCAAAGTTACTTGCCCTCAGATAACTCCGCATTTTTTGCTAACGATTTATCTTTGGTAGACTGGTTGCGTCAATGGGCACAAACAGAAGTTGAAAAAGAAGACGTAAATTTACGTGGTTTCTTAGGGAAAATGATTTTTAGTGGAGAGGAAGCATTAAAAACCTGTAGAGTACTTTCTGGAGGAGAAAAAGTGCGTTGTATGCTAAGTAGAATGATGATGACAAGAGCAAACGTATTATTGATAGATGAACCAACAAATCACTTAGATTTGGAGAGTATTACGGCATTTAACAACTCATTAAAAAACTTTAAGGGTACTATTATATTCACTACTCATGATCATGAGTTTTGCCAAACCGTAGCCAACCGTATTATAGAAATTACACCAAACGGAGTAATTGATAAATACAGTACGTTTGATGATTATATGAATGATGCTAAAATACAAGAATTACGCGCTAAATTATATGCGTAGTTGAAATTGAAAGATTGAAAAAATAAAGTATTAAATAGTAACAGGCAAAAGGCTTAAAATGAATGTTTTAAGCCTTTTTTTGTATCTTTGCAATTCAAAAAAACGTACAGTATCATTAAAACAGAAAAAAATACTCGCCTAATTTACATTGATGCACTGCGTTCCTTTGCGATATTAATGATGTTACAAGGACATTTTATTAGCACACTGTTAAATGATAAATTTAAAGATACAAGTGATGCTACCTACCAAGTTTGGGAATATTTTAGAGGTATAACCGCACCAACATTTTTTACCATAACAGGGTTTGTGTTCTTTTTTTTAGTATTAAAAAATGGTACATTAGGGTGGGATAATCCCCGAGTTAAAAAAGGAATTACTAGAGGTTTAAAACTAATAGGTTGGGGTTATTTATTGCGTTTTAGCTTGGGTATGCTGCTAGGGTATTATCATGAGAGTTATTTTTATACGGATGTGTTACACATTATAGGAGTTTCCTTATTGTTGTTATGTGTATTATATGCAATTTTACCCAGAAAAATATTGAGTTTGGTATTGCTAATAGTAACGCTATTTTCTTTTCTATTTGAACGAATGTATGACGGTATTGAAATTTCTTTTTTACCACAAATAATCACCCATTATTTAACCAATGCAAACGGAGCTGTTTTTACTATTTTTCCTTGGTTTGGTTATGTAAGTATAGGTGCTTTTTTAGCTACCCAGTTTGTGAAATATCAAAATAATAAAAACTTTTATGATGTAATGCCAATGTATTTAGGAGTTTCAGGGTTGTTTTTAATGTATTTTTCATCTGCGGTATTATTCTATTTACAGGAAGCAACAGGTTTTGATATTTTTATTATTTCGGCAAAATACAATTATTTATTTGCTCGTTTAGGAGATGTTTTGGTGTTGTTTACGGTATTTGTATATGCTCGTAACTTTATAAAACATCCAATATTTATACAAATAGGTAAAGTAACCTTATCCATTTATATTGTACATCATATTATATTATATGGCAGTTGGTTTAATACGGGGTTGACAAGGTGGTTTTATAATTCATTAACATTAAATGAAGCATTATTAGGGGCTTTTATATTTATGGTACTCATCACTATTTTAGTTTTAAAATATAGAGATGCTACTAATGTTTTTATAGCAGAAATTAAACAAAAAATAAACTACCAGTTTAGAATTGTAAAAATAGTTTTTGCGAAACGTTAGGTTTACGTACTAGCTAAAACGAAAGCAAAAATGAGTAGCATAAAAATTTCATTTAGTTGTAAAAGTGAATATTTTTTTTTGGGTTACATTCTAATTTTAAAATGCTCTTGGTGTTTATTTTCCGTTCTAAAAAAAACGAAACCCCAATAAAAGGTATCAATGGTAAGTGTTACTTTTTGATGATTTTTAATAGTTTCCCAAGCCTCTTGCATTGCTGCAGACCAATGAATATCATCAAAAATAAAAACAGTATTGGGTTGTACATTTTTTAAAAGCGAATTAAAATAGTGTAATGTGGCCTCTTTTTGATGATTACCATCAATGTAAACTAAATTGTATTTAGTGTTATCTTCTTCTAAATACGCTGAAAAATCAGCAACAACACTGTTGATATTACTAAGCTGATAGTTGCTAAATTGTGCTTGTGCAATTTTTGCAGTTTCTGGGCAACCTTCAATAGTTGTAATTTTAGTATTAGGGTTATTAAAACGCATTGCAGCAGTTGCTATACCTAATGAAGTACCCAGTTCTAAAACAGATTTTATATTAAAATAAGAGATTAATCGCGCAAGTAATTCAGCTCTTTTTTGAGTGATACCAGCAGTTTTCGCAATTTTTGTAATTTCTCTTTTATTACTTTTAAAAACTCTACTTCCTGCGCCAAAATCGGTTACTTGAATACAGTTTTTGTTGTTTAGTAAATTGTTTCGGTAATTTTTTATAAGCGGATAAACGTCTTTTTGTAGTTGTTTAGGGGTGTAATTGTTAGGAACTAAAATTTTAGCATTTTTTTGTTGTACTAAAAGTAATCGTTGTAAAAAAGAGGACTTTTGGTTTTTTGATAGTTCATCATAAAAACATTGTGTAATTAAATTATAGACAAAAGGGGAGTGCACTCCATGTTGATTGGAGGAAGTAAATAGAAATTGTATGTAGGCTATTATTTGATACATAATATACCCGCTTTCGCGGGTATTTTATTTTAACTATTCGTATTTTTATTGCACAGATGGGTATATCTCTTTTTTTAAATTATTTGGCTGTTACGCCACTACTTATGCTTCTAATTTTGCAGACAATTCAAACCAACGCTCTTCTTTTTTATCAATAGCATCACTAAGTTTTCCAATTTTTTTAGAGGCCTCTTGAATTTCTTCAGGAGTATAATTTTTTGTAGCAAAACTATTTTCTAATTCGGTTTTTTCAGTATCTAATTTTTGTATTTCTTTTTCTAAATTTTTGTATTCCTTCTGTTCATTAAAAGTTAATTTATTTGCAGTACTTTCTTTTTTCCAAGAAACTTTTTCCTTTTTGATTGCTGTATTTTTTTCAACAGGAGAAGCACTATCTTCATAGCTTCTAAAATCGGAATAATTACCTGGGAAATTTTCAACCACACCTTCGCCTCTAAAGATAAAAAGATGATCTACAATTTTATCCATAAAATATCGATCATGAGAAACCACAAGTAAACATCCTGGGAAATCTAACAAAAAGTTTTCCAACACGCTTAGGGTTACAATATCCAAGTCATTGGTAGGCTCATCTAATATTAAAAAGTTAGGATTTTGTATTAAAACGGTACATAAATACAATCGTTTACGCTCACCACCAGATAATTTTTCTACTTGATCATATTGTTTTTTCTTATCAAATAAAAAGCGTTCTAATAATTGAGAGGCGGATATTTTACGTCCTTTAGATAAAGGGATATAGTCACCAAACTCACGTACAACCTCAATAACTTTTTGCCCTTCTTTTATGGTAATTCCTTTTTGGTTGTAATAGCCAAATTTAATGGTTTCACCAGTAATAACTTTACCGCTATCAGGAGCCATTTGACCCGTTAATAAATTTAAAAACGTAGTTTTACCCGTACCATTTTTACCAATAATACCAATACGATCACCTTTTTTAAAGTTATGGTTAAACTTGTCTAAAATTATTTTTTTATCAAAAGCTAAATCTACATTTAAAAACTCCACCACTTTGTTACCCATACGCTCCATATTAATTTCGAGCTCCATTTTATGTTCTTTACGGCGAGAGTGTGCTTTTTCTTTTATTTGGTAAAAATCATCAATACGTGATTTTGATTTTGTAGTACGTGCTTTGGGTTGGCGGCGCATCCAATCTAACTCTTTTTTAAATAAGTTTTTGGCTTTACCAATTTCGGTAGCTTCTGCAGTTTGTCGAGCTTCTTTTTTCTCTAAATAGTATGCGTAGTTACCTTTGTAATTGTAAATTTGACCATTATCTAATTCAATAATTTCATTACATACACGTTCTAAAAAATACCTGTCATGCGTAACCATAAATAGGGTAATACTTTCTTTTTTAAAGTAACTTTCTAGCCATTCAATCATTTCTAAATCAAGGTGATTGGTAGGTTCATCTAAAATAAATAAATCGGGTTTATTAATTAAAATGGTTGCTAGAGATAATCGCTTTTTTTGACCACCAGAAAGTAAGCTTACTTTTTGATGAATGTCGTCTAATTTTAGTTTAAAAAGTATCTGTTTGTATTGGGTTTCAAAATCCCATGCGTTTAGGGAATCCATTAAATCAAAAGCTTTTTGATAGGCTTCTGCATCGTCAGGGTTTTCTAATGCTTTTTCGTATAGTTGTATTGCTTTTAAACTTTTATTATCCGAAGCAAAAATAGTCTCTTCAATAGTTAGCGTTTCATCAAAAATATCATCTTGAGAAAGGAAGGCAATATGTAGCTCTTTACGTTTTACAATTTGCCCGCCAATATCACTTTGGTCACGACCCGTAATAATATTTAGGATAGTAGATTTTCCCGTACCGTTTTTAGCAATAAAAGCAATTTTTTGATCTTTGTTAATCCCGAAAGATACGTTTTCAAACAAAACGCGTTCTCCGTAAGATTTTTTTATGTTTTCTACAGATAAGTAGTTCATTTTTCTAATTTTTTACAAATTAAGTTGAAATAACTTATATAACCCCTATAAAATTTTATTATTACTGTGTAAAGGTTATATTTGTGGCTTATCTTAATTTATATTTTCAATGAAAATAAAATCATTAATCGTGTTTTTAGTAGTACTCGTGAGCTTTACTTCATGTATATCTAATAAACAGCTCATTTATATGCAAAATTCTGAAAAAGCATTGGGTGAAATTTTATTGAGCAAACAAGTAGCGCCTTATAAAATACAAATAGGGGATGCTTTAAGTATTCGTGTAAAAGCATTAGATCAAGCGTTGGTGGGAATGTTTAATCCTATAGCGTCAGAAAATAATGTACAGGCAACTTCTTCAGATAAACTATATTTTGATGGGTTTACAGTAGATGATCATGGTGAAATTAGCATGCCAACATTGGGTAAAGTAAATATATTAAATTTAACTATTGAAGAAATTAAGGCTAAAATTGAAAAGCAATTATTAGCTGAGTATTTTAAAAAAGAAGCAAACATTTTTGTAACGGTAAAATTAGGTGGCATTAAGTTTACAACAATGGGAGAAATTGGCAGTACAGGTACGCAGGTAATATTACA